>NZ_JBEZWN010000008.1:0-192678 GCF_040637495.1 Streptomyces sp. NPDC029044 | reverse complement strand
GACCGGGCACCCTGCCCGACCGCCGGCCGCCCGGCGGCCGGGTGGCCGGAACGGCCCGGCCACAGGGCCTCAGGGCGGCTCATTCGTCCGGAGTCAGGACGGCCGGAGCCCCGGCCAGGATGCCGCCGTCCACGATGAACTCACTGCCCGTCGAAAAGGTCGCGTCCATGACGATGAAGAGGACCATGCGGGCGACCTCGTCGGGTTCCCCGAACCGGGGGATCGGCTGCCCCGCCGTGTAGGCATCGCCGAAGCCGGCCGTCATCCGGGTGCGGATGGCGCCGGGATGGACGGAGCAGACCCGGACCCCGTCGGGCGCCAGTTCCAGCGCGGCGACCTTGGTCAGTCCGCGCAACCCCCACTTGCCGGCCGCGTACGCGCCGACACCGGCGTAGGCGGTCAGCCCTGCCAGAGAGGACATGTTGACGATGACGCCGCCCCCCGCCCGGCGCAGCGACGGTGCGACCGCGCGCATGCCCAGCCAGGCACCCGTGAGGTTGACGTCGACGACCAGCCGGAAGGACTCGGGGCTCTGCTCCTCCATCGGGCCCCAGTCGATGATGCCCGCGATGTTGGCGAGGACCGAGACAGGGCCCAGCTCCCGCTCCGTGTCAGCGAGCGCCCGCCGCCAGTCGTCCTCGCTGGTGACGTCCAGGTGCACGAAGCGGGAGGGGGGCCCGAGATCAGCGGCGAGGCCCGTCCCCTCGGCGTCCCGGACGTCGGCGATCACTACGGCGGCACCCTCGGCCGCCAGGGCCCGTGCCACCGCGCTTCCGATGTCTCCGGCCCCTCCGGTGACGATCGCCACCCGCTCGCCGAGACGTCCCATGGTCGACCTCCTTCGCTCAGGGTGCCGCCGCGGTCTCGCGTTCCTCGTCCGGGGCCACCAGCGACTGCGTCAACGGAATCCGGGCCAGTGCGAGAACCCCCGCCGCGATCAGCGCGACGCCGAACAGCTGGGGCAACAGCCACCATCCGGAGCGGATGGTCTCCTCGTACAGGGTGATGCCGAGGGCGAGGCTCACCAAGGCGTCACCGAGGGTCAGCGCGGGCTGCGAGGCGACCAGCGGACCGGCCTGCATGGCGTTCTCCAGCAGGAACAGGGCGCACACGCCGGTGGCGGCGAAGGCGTAGGTCTGCCAGGCGGTGAGAAAGCCCACCAGGCCCTGATCGTCGAGGATGTGGGTGGCGGCCTTCATCAGCGCGGCGGTCACCGCGTAGCTGATCGCCGTCGCGGCCCCCAGGCAGGCGGCCCGGGCCCGGCCCTCCGGGCGCCGGAGGGCGGCGAGAGCCAGGGCGACGACCGCACCCGCGCACACGGCGAGCGCGGGAATCCAGCGGTCCAGCGCCACATGCGTACGGTTCCCGGCGGGGGCGGCAGCGGCGAGCGCGACCGCCAGACCCGCCACCACCACGGCGACGGCCAGCCAGCCCACGCCCGGCAGGTGCCGGTGCATCAGCAGCGACGCCACGATGAGGGTGAGCGGCAGCTCCAGCACGAACAACGGCTGCACGATCGTCAGCGGCCCGGTGGCCAGCGCCAGGGCCTGGCAGACGGCGGCGCCGATCACGGCGAGGATCCCGGCCAGCCAGACCGGCCGGCGCAGCAGATCGACGATCAGACCGGCCCGCAGCCCCTGCGACGCGGGCACGGTGAGTGCCGCCTTGCGCTGCAGCACGGTCGCGACGGCATTGCTGAAGGCCGCGCAGATCGCGAACACGACGGGGAGCACGGTGTGCAGCGTGGCCACCTCCCGGATCAGCGGGCGTGCGACGTCGGCAGTGCCTGCTCCTGCCATGGTCGCCGGATCCGGTCGGGGGCGCGATCGGAGCCCCGGCGCACCGACCCCCGAGCGTCGCGGCGATCACCGCCCCGATCGTCGGACAGCCAGGTCAGCCCAGCTTCCGGAAGAGCCCTTCCTGCACCACGGAGACGACCAGCCGGCCCTCACGGTCGTAGATCCGGCCCCGGGCCAGGCCCCGGCCGCCGACCGCGATCGGCGACTCCTGGTCGTAGAGGAGCCAGTCGTCCGCGCGGAAGGGGCGGTGGAACCACATCGCGTGGTCGAGCGACGCCATGTCGAAGCCGCGCGGGCCCCACAGCGGCTCTACGGGAATACGGACGGCGTCCAGCAGGGTCATGTCGCTGGCGTAGGTGAGGGCGCAGGTGTGCACGAGCGGGTCGTCGCCGAGCGGCCCGACCGCGCGCATCCACACGGCGCTGCGCGGCTCGGCGTCCCGGGCCTCCTCGGTGGTCCAGCGCAGGCGGTCCACGTAGCGGATGTCGAAGGGCTGGCGGCGGGCCATCCGCTCCAGCTGCTCGGGCAGCGCGCCCAGGTGCTCGCGGATCTCGTCCGTGACGGTGGGCAGGGACTCCGGGTCCGGGACCTTGCGGGCGGGCGGCAACTGGTGCTCGAAGCTGCCCTCCTCCGGCTTGTGGAAGGAGGCGGTGAGATTGAAGATCGTGCGGCCCTGCTGCACCGCCGTGACCCGGCGGGTGGTGAACGACCGCCCGTCGCGCACATGCTCCACCTGGTACACGATCGGCACGCCCGGCCGGCCGGGGCGCAGGAAGTACGCGTGCAGCGAGTGCACGGGACGGTCGCCCTCCGTGGTGCGGCCGGCGGCGACCAGGGCCTGCCCGGCCACCTGCCCGCCGAAGACCCGCTGCAAGGACTCCTGCGGGCTGCGGCCGCGGAAGATGTTGACCTCGATCTGCTCCAGGTCGAGCAGATCGACGAGCCTCTCGGCCGGGTTCGTGGTCATGGGTGGGATTCTCCTGTGCTCGCTGCTGCCCGGCCGGTCACAGCTGGCCGACGTCGGTGACGCGGACGATCGCGCGGCCCTCCGCGTCCGAGGCCGTGAGGTCGACCTCCGCGCTGATGCCCCAGTCGTGGTCGCCGTTCGGGTCGTGGAAGATCTGTCGGACCCGCCACAGGGCGTTCTCCGGCTCCTCCTCGATGAGCAGCAGCTTGGGGCCGCGGGCGTCGGGGCCGGTGCCGAGATCCTCGTACTCGTCCCAGTACTTGTCCATCGCCTCGCCCCACGCGTCGGCGTCCCAGCCGGACTCCCCGTCCATCTCGCCCAGTTCGCCGACCTGGTCGAGGGCGGCCAGCTCCACGCGGCGGAACATGGCGTTGCGGACCAGGACGCGGAAGGCACGGGCGTTGGCGGTGACCGGCTTGACCTCGTCGGCCTTCTCCTGGGCCTCCTCGGCGGTCATCTCCGCCGGGTTGGCCAGCTGCTCCCACTCGTCCAGCAGGCTGGAGTCGACCTGGCGCACCATCTCGCCCAGCCAGGCGATCAGATCCTGGAGGTCCTCGGACTTGAGGTCGTCCGGGACGGTGTGGTCCAGGGCCTTGTAGGCGCTGGCGAGGTAGCGCAGCACGATGCCCTCGGTGCGCGCCAGTTCGTAGTGGGACACCAGCTCGGTGAAGGACAGCGCCCGCTCGTACATGTCGCGGATGACCGACTTCGGCGACAGCGGATGGTCGCCGACCCAGGGGTGGCTCTTGCGGTACGTGTTGTACGCGTGGAAGAGCAGCTCCTCCAGCGGCTTGGGGTACGTGATGTCCTGGAGGCGCTCCATGCGCTCCTCGTACTCGACGCCGTCGGCCTTCATCTGGGCCACGGCCTCGCCGCGCGCCTTGTTCTGCTGGGCGGCGAGGATCTGCCGCGGGTCGTCGAGCGTGGACTCCACCACGGACACCATGTCGAGCGCGTACGACGGCGATTCGGGGTCGAGCAGTTCGAACGCGGCGAGCGCGAAGGTGGACAGCGGCTGGTTGAGCGCGAAGTCCTGCTGGAGATCGACGGTGAGGCGGACGATGCGGCCGGTGGCGTCCGGCTCGTCGAGCTTCTCGACGATGCCGCCGTCCAGCAGCGAGCGGTAGATGGCGATGGCCCGGCGGATGTGCCGCAACTGCTGCTTGCGCGGCTCGTGGTTGTCCTCCAGCAGCCGGCGCATCGCCTCGAAGGCGTTGCCGGGGCGGGCGATCACCGACAGCAGCATCGTGTGCGTGACGCGGAACCGGGACGTCAGCGGCTCCGGTTCGGAGCCGATGAGCTTCTCGAAGGTCTGCTCCGACCAGGCCACGAAGCCCTCCGGAGCCTTCTTGCGGACGACCTTGCGGCGCTTCTTCGGGTCGTCGCCCGCCTTGGCGAGCGCCTTCTCGTTCTCCACGACGTGCTCGGGGGCCTGCGCGACGACGAAGCCCTCCGTGTCGTACCCGGCCCGTCCGGCCCGGCCCGCGATCTGGTGGAACTCCCGGGCGCGCAGGGTGCGTACACGGGTGCCGTCGTACTTGGTGAGGGCGGTGAACAGCACCGTCCGGATGGGGACGTTGACGCCCACGCCGAGCGTGTCGGTGCCGCAGATGACCTTCAGCAGACCGGCCTGCGCGAGCTTCTCCACCAGACGCCGGTACTTGGGCAGCATGCCGGCGTGGTGGACGCCGATGCCGTGCCGGACGTAACGGGAGAGGTTGCGGCCGAACTTGGTGGTGAAGCGGAAGTTGCCGATCAGCTCGGCGATCTGCTCCTTCTCGTCCTTGGAGCACATGTTGATGCTCATCAGCGCCTGCGCCCGCTCCACGGCCTGAGCCTGGGTGAAGTGCACGATGTAGACGGGTGCCTGCCGCGCTGCCAGCAGGTCGGTGAGCGTCTCGGTGAGTGGGGTGTACCGGTACTCGTAGGAGAGGGGCACCGGCCGGGTCGCCGAGCGGACCACCGCGGTCGGGCGGTTCGTGCGGCGGGTGAGGTCCTTCTCGAAGAAGGAGACGTCGCCCAGCGTCGCCGACATCAGCACGAACTGCGCCTGCGGCAGCTCCAGGATCGGGATCTGCCAGGCCCAGCCGCGGTCGCCCTCCGCGTAGAAGTGGAACTCGTCCATCACGACCTGGCCGACGTCCGCGTCCTTGCCGTCGCGCAGTGCGATGGACGCCAGTACCTCGGCGGTGCAGCAGATGACGGGTGCGTCGGCGTTGACGGAGGCGTCGCCGGTGAGCATGCCGACGTTCTCGGTGCCGAAGATCTTGCACAGCTCGAAGAACTTCTCCGACACCAGCGCCTTGATCGGGGCCGTGTAGAAGGTGACCTCGTCCCGGGCCAGGGCCGCGAAGTGCGCGCCGGCCGCGATCATGCTCTTGCCGGAGCCGGTGGGCGTCGACACGATCACGTTCGCGCCGGACACCACCTCGATCAGCGCCTCCTCCTGGTGGGGGTAGAGCGTGAGACCCCGCTCGCCGGCCCACGACTCGAAGGCTTCGTACAAGGCATCGGGGTCGGGGGTCCGCGGCAGCTGATCGATGAGGGTCACGCCCCCATCTTGCCTGGCCCGGTGCCCGATGCGGGAATCGGCTGCGGGCCCGAAGATCACGAACGCTACGCTGGGGCGCCGACGGGACGTCAGCGCGCCCGGTCAACTGGACAGCGGCACAGGACGAATGGGGCGGGCAGCGGCCATGATGGGACCAGCACACTCACTGTCGGGAGCCGCCGCCTGGCTCGGCGTCGGTGCGGCCGCCGCGGCGGCCGGACACCCGATGCCCTGGCCGGTCCTCCTCGTCGGCGCCCTGATCTGCGCCGGAGCCGCCCTCGCCCCGGACCTCGACCACAAGGCGGCCACCATCTCCCGGTCCTTCGGACCGCTGTCACGCTGGCTGTGCGAGATCGTCGACAAGCTGTCGTACGCCGTCTACAAGGCCACCAAGAAGCAGGGCGACCCGCGCCGCTCCGGCGGGCACCGCACCCTCACGCACACCTGGCTGTGGGCGGTGCTGATCGGAGCGGGCACCTCGGCGGTGGCGATCACCAGCGACCGCTGGGGCGTGCTCGCGATCCTCTTCGTGCACATGGTCCTGGCCATCGAGGGCCTGCTGTGGCGGGCGACGCGCGGCTCCAGCAGCGAGGTCCTGGTGTGGCTGCTGGCCGCGACCACCGCGTGGATCCTCGCGGGCGTGCTGGACAAGCCCGGCAACGGCGCGGACTGGCTGTTCACCGCTCCGGGCCAGGAGTACCTGTGGCTGGGACTGCCGGTGGTGCTGGGCGCGATCGTGCACGACATCGGGGACGCGCTCACGGTGTCCGGCTGCCCGATCCTGTGGCCCATCCCGGTCGGGCGCAAGCGCTGGTACCCGATCGGTCCGCCCAAGGCCATGCGGTTCCGGGCGGGCAGCTGGGTCGAGCTCAAGGTGCTGATGCCGGTGTTCATGCTGCTCGGCGGGGTGGGCTGCGCGGCCGCGCTCAACGTCATCTGAGTGCGGCCGGTGCCGCAGATGCCTCAGCTGCCGCCGTAGCGCCGCTCGAAGGCGGCGACCCGGCCCTCCGAGTCCACCGTGCGGGCCTTGCCCGTGTAGAAGGGGTGGCTCTCCGAGGAGATCTCCACGTCCACCACCGGATAGGTCTCGCCGTCGTCCCACTCGATGGTCTGGTCGCTGGTCGCGGTGGACCGGGTGAGGAACGCGTACCCGGCGGCGCGGTCGCGGAAGACGACGGGCTGGTAGTCGGGGTGCTTGTCCTGCTGCATGGATGCTCCTCGAACGGCTCGGGACGGGCTTGCGATCAGCCGGACAGGGTGTCGTCGTCGACGATGTGCACGGCGGCCTCCTCGGCCGACGCAGCGGCGCCGTCGATGCCCACGTCCATGGCGACCAGTGCCTCCTCCTCGTCCTCGTGGGCGCCCTCGTCGGGTGCCACGAGCCGGCCGGAGCGCGCGGCGCCGACCTCGTTGTCCAGGAGTTCCCCGTCGGTGCCGTCGCAGTCCCCGAGGCCGTCACCGTCCGGTGCGGCGGCCTCCGGCAGTTCCTCGGCCAGGCGCTGGTCCAGCGTCTCGCCCCGCTGCCGCTCGGCCGCCGTCACGCCGAGGTGTTCGACGGCCCAGGGCCGCTCGGGAGGGGACCAGCCCCGGTCCAGGGGATCGTCGACGCCGTCGTTCTCCAGGGTGTCCTCGGCGTCGAGCAGCCCCGTGTCCTCCCTCTGCTCGTCTTGGTCCGGCTGGTAGACGTCGTCTCCCCAGCCGTCGGAGCTGTTCACGGGTACCTCCAGGGGGTGGGACGGGCCCGTATGCACGGGGCCCGTGCCGGGCCGCCGCCGCGGAGCACTGACGCCGCCCGGGCCTCTGGTTCCCGGGCGTCCCCCGAGCCGGTGCCTGGTTCCAGCCTTCCACCCAGGCTCATGACCGCGCAACGCCAAGGACACGGCCGCCCACCTGACAGGCGGGCGGCCGTCTCGTTCGACGCGGTGCTCAGCCGTGCCACGACCTCCACAGCGCCGCATACGCCCCGTCCGCCGCGACCAGCTCGTCGTGGCTGCCCAGCTCGCTGATCCTTCCGTTCTCGACGACGGCGATGACGTCCGCGTCGTGGGCGGTGTGCAGCCGGTGGGCGATGGCGACGACGGTGCGGCCGTCGAGGACCCGGGCCAGGGAGCGCTCCAGGTTGCGGGCCGCGCGCGGGTCGAGCAGCGACGTCGCCTCGTCCAGGACCAGCGTGTGCGGGTCGGCCAGCACCAGGCGGGCCAGCGCGATCTGCTGGGCCTGGGCCGGGGTGAGCGAAAGACCGCCGGAGCCGACCTCGGTGTCCAGGCCCTCGTCGAGCGCACGGGCCCAGCCGTCCGCGTCGACCGCGCCCAGCGCCGCCCACAGCTCGGCGTCCACGGCACCGGTGCGCGCGAGCCGGAGGTTGTCGCGCAGGGAGCCCACGAAGACGTGGTGCTCCTGGTTGACCAGGGCCACGTGGGAGCGGACGCGTTCGGCGGGCATCCGGGACAGCTCGGCGCTGCCCAGGGTGATCCGGCCGTCCCGGGGCGCGTAGATCCCGGCGAGCAGCCGCCCCAGTGTGGACTTGCCCGCACCCGAGGGGCCGACCAGGGCCAGCCGGGTGCCGGGGGCGACCTCCAGGGACACCTTGCGCAGGACGTCCACGCCGTCCACGTAGCCGAAGTGCACCCGGTCGGCGTGTACACGGCGTCCCTCGGGGGCCACGGTGGGATCCCCGGCGTCCGGCTCGATGTCCCGGACCCCCACGAGCCGGGCCAGCGACACCTGGGCCACCTGTAGCTCGTCGTACCAGCGCAGGATCATGCCCACCGGGTCGACCAGCATCTGGGCGATCAGCGCGCCGGTCGTCAGCTGGCCGACGTCGATCCACCCGTGCAGGGCGAACACACCGCCGATCAACAGAACGGAGGCGAGCACGGTCACGTGGGTGGTGTTGATGACCGGGAAGAGCACCGACCGCAGCCAGAGCGTGTACCGCTCCCAGGCCGTCCACTCCTGGATCCGGCGCTCCGACAGCGCGACACGGCGCTCGCCCAGGCGATGGGCCTCGACGGTGCGCCCGGCGTCCACGGTCTCGGCGAGCGCGGCGGCCACGGCGGCGTACCCGGCGGCCTCGGAACGGTAGGCCGAGGGCGCCCGCCGGAAGTACCAGCGGCAGCCGACGATCAGCAGCGGCAGGGCCAGCAGCACGGCGAGCGCCAGCGGCGGCGCCGTGATCACCAGCCCGCCCATCAGCAGGACCACCCACACCACGCCGATCGACAGCTGCGGCACCGCCTCCCGCATGGCGTTGCCCAGCCGGTCGATGTCCGTCGTGATGCGCGACAGCAGGTCACCGGTCCCGGCCCGCTCCAGCACTCCGGGCGGCAGTCCGACCGACCGGACGAGGAAGTCCTCGCGCAGGTCGGCCAGCATCCGCTCGCCCAGCATCGCGCCGCGCAGGCGCACCTGACGGACGAACAGGGCCTGGACGGCCAGCGCGGCCACGAAGAGCCCGGCCGTGAGCTCCAGGCGCAGGTCCCGTGCCCCGTCGGACACCCGCTCCACCAGACCGCCCAGCAGCCAGGGACCGGCCATCGAGGCGATCACAGCGGCCGTGTTGACGGCGACCAGCAGCAGGAACGCCCGCCGGTGCCGGCGCAGCAGTTCGGCCACGTAGGCGCGGACGGTCTCGGGGGCACCGACCGGCAGGGTGTTCGCCGTCGTCGGGGCCGCCGGGTCGTACGCCGGTGGCGCGACGCCGATCATGCCTTCTCCTCGATCTCTTCCAGTTCGTGCAGTACGTCGTCCAGGGCGACGGAGCCGTTCAGCGCGGCCTCGTCGTCCGTCTCGCGGGTGACCACCGCCCGGTAGCGGGGGTCGGTCCGCACCAGCTCGCGATGGGCGCCGACCGCCACGGCCTCGCCGTCGTGCAGGAACACGACCCGGTCGGCGCGGTCAAGGAGCAGCGGGGAGGAGGTGAACACCACGGTCGTGCGCCCGTCGCGCAACTCCCGCACACCCTGCGCGATCCGGGCCTCGGTGTGCGAGTCGACGGCCGAGGTCGGCTCGTCCAGGACGAGCGCCTCCGGGTCCGTGATCAGCGACCGGGCGAGCGCGAGCCGCTGGCGCTGACCGCCGGACAGGGACCGGCCGCGCTCGGTGATCCGGGCGTCCATCGGGTCGCCCGCGTCCAGCGAGCCCTGCACCAGCGCCGCCAGCACGTCGTCGCACTGCGCGGCCGCCAGCGCCTCTTCCGGTCGGACGGCGCCCGACGCGGGTACGTCGAGCAGCTCGCGCAGCGTGCCGGACAGCAGGACCGGGTCCTTGTCCTGGACGAGGACGGCCGTTCGGGCGCTGTCCAGCGGGAGTTCGTCGAGCGGTACACC
This sequence comes from Streptomyces sp. NPDC029044, assembly GCF_040637495.1. NCBI lineage: Bacteria > Bacillati > Actinomycetota > Actinomycetes > Kitasatosporales > Streptomycetaceae > Streptomyces > Streptomyces sp. NPDC029044. The sequence continues at coordinate 183,033 of NZ_JBEZWN010000008.1, read as the reverse complement.
GCCCAGCAGCACCGAGGTGCCCTCCTGGGAGGGGTGTCCGCCCAGCCGTTCCGCCAGCAGGCCCGCCGCGTCCGGGTCGCCGCACACCACGGCCGTGAACCGCCCGGCGGGCGCGAGCAGCCCGGTGTCCGGGTCGTACAGGTCGCCCGAGGGAACCTCGGCGGCGCGCGATCCCGCGGTGTCCGTGGGCCGTTGCAGCGACAGCACCCCCGCGGCCCGCTTGGCGGAGGGCCGGGAGAAGGAGTACGCCATGGCGATCTCCTCGAAGTGCCGCAGCGGATAGGTGAGGACCATGACCGAGCTGTAGACGGTGACCAGTTCACCGACGGTGATCCGGCCTTCGCGCGCCAGCTGCACGCCGTACCAGACGACGGCGATGAGCAGCAGCCCGGGCAGCAGGACCTGGATCGCGGAGATCAGGGCCCACATCCGGGCGCTGCGCACGGCCGCGTGGCGGACCTCCTGGGAGGCGCTGCGGTAGCGGTCGAGGAACAGCTCCTCGCCGCCGATGCCGCGCAGCACGCGCAGGCCGGCGACGGTGTCCGAGGCGAGTTCGGTGGCACGTCCGGCCTTCTCGCGCTGGGTGTCGGCGCGCCGGGTGGCACGGGGGAGCAGCGGCAGCACGGCGAGCGCCAGCGCGGGCAGCCCCACGGCGACGACCACGCCGAGCGCCGGCTGGTACACCAGCAGACCGACGCAGACCAGCACGATGGTGACCAGCGCCGCGGTGAAGCGGGACAGGGCCTCGACGAACCAGCCGATCTTCTCGACGTCACCCGTGGAGACCGCGACCACTTCACCGGCCGCGACGCGCCGGGTCAGCGCCGAGCCCAGATGGGCGGCCTTGCGGGCGAGCAGTTGCTGGACGCGGGCGGCCGCCGTGATCCAGTTGGTGATCGCGGTGCGGTGCAGGAAGGTGTCGCCGACCGCGTTGCCGACGCAGGCCAGCGCCAGCAGCCCGCCCGCCAGGGCGAGCCCGGTGCCGGAGCGGTCGACGACGGCCTGTACGGCGACACCGACACAGAACGGCAGGGCGGCGACGGAGGCGAAGTGCAGCAGCCCCCAGGACAGCGACTTGAGCTGGCCGCCCAGCTGATTGCGGAAGAGCCACCACAGGAATCGGGGGCCCGAACGCGCGTCCGGCACGCCCGGGTCGGGATACGGAAGGTCTTGAATCTGCATGACGTCCCAGTGGCTCGTGTCAGGGGGGATGGGGGTCCGGCCGAAGGCAGCAAACCGTGACAGGTTCGCCTTGCCGCGTGGTCGCGGGCAACAGGTTTTCCGTCCACCGAACGGAACCGGCCGACGACGGCGCGAACAGGGCTGTCCCGGCGGGCCGGTGCGCATTGCGGAGGCGTCCGGGGCGCCGTAGAACACCGCCCATGAAGAGACGGATCGTCATGTCCATGCTTGCCGGGGCGGCCCTCCTGGCGGGCACCCTCCTCGGCACCGGGCCCACCGCTGCGGCGGACCTCCCTGCCCCGGCGGGCGGCGTCCCCGCCGAGTTCGGCACCGACTGGCACGACCCGGTCACGGCCGCCCCGCCGGTGGAGAGGCCCTCCGGGAAGTCCTGTGAAGTCACCGTCGCCCAGGCCCGGTTCCGTGACTTCACCCCGTACCGCGGCACCTACACCCCGCCCGACGGCTGCGGCGACCGCTGGAGCAAGGTGGTGCTGCGGCTCGACGGCAAGGTCAAGGGCCGTCAGTACGACCGGCTCGGCTACCTGCACGTCGGCGGGGTCGAGATCTTCCGCACGTCGACACCGCAGCCCTCGCCGGACGGCATCGAGTGGTCCGTGGAGAAGGACGTCACGCGCTACAGCGACACCTTCCGCACGAGCCGGGACGTCGAGATGCTCATCGGGAACGTCGTCGACGACACCTACACGGGCGTCCTCGACGTCAAGGTCACGCTGACGTTCCACCAGGGCCGCCCCGACGGCAAGAGCCCCGACCGGGTCCTCACCCTGGACGCCGACTCGGCCCTGACCACCCCGCGCAACAGCGAGCGGATCGTCGCCGAGGTGTACGCGACCGGCTCCGGCGGCGGCTGCGAGGAGTACTGGTACCTGACCGTGCCCGAGCCGGCCCCGTACTCCTGCAAGGCCGGTCAAGGTCCTTACCGGGAGGTGCAGATCAGCGTGGACGGACGACTCGCCGGCATCGCCGCGCCGTTCCCGACCGTCTGGACCGGAGGCTGGTCCAACCCGTTCCTCTGGTACGTGATCCCGGGCCCGCGCGCCTTCGACATCAAGCCGATCACCTACGACCTCACCCCCTTAGCCGGGATCCTCAACGACGGCCGCCCGCACCGCGTCGAGGTCTCGGTCGTCGGCGTGCCCGAGGGGCAGACCGGCTGGAGCGCACCCGTCAACGTCCTGGTCTGGCAGGACGAGCGGCGCGCACGGGTCACCGGGAAGCTCACCGTGCACAAGGAGGGGGACCTCACGAACTCGTCGGTGTACACGCCCGGTTCGGAGCACGCGGTGGCCACCGAGGGCGCCCACCGGCTGACCGTCGGCGGCTACGTCGACACCTCGCACGGCCGCGTCACGACCACAGTCAGCCGCTCGCTCGCCCACACGTCCACGCACCGCTGGACCGACGGCGAGACGCGTGACGCCCTCGAAGCCGCCTGGACGGACGACGAGTCGGTGACCGTCGGCGGGCGTATGACGCGGACCCGCCGCGGCTACACGATGGACGGCACGGCCACCCTCGGTGCGGGCGACCGCCTGCGCACCGTGCTGACCCTCGGCGACCGCGCCACGGTCGTCGGCACGCACGGCGGACGGCGCACCGCGTGGTCGCGGCTCGACAACTCCTACACGGGCGACGCGACGTACACGGCGAACGTGCCGCGCGACCAGCGCCATGCGGTCGGCACCACGAGTGAGCGCTACCGGCTGTACGGCTCACGCGGTTGCTACGACCGGACTCTGACCGCCGTCCAGGGGGTGCTCACGGAGGACCGCAGCCGATGCTGAGGTGAGCGGTGGGGTGCGTGTGATGTGCATCACTTATGGCGCTTTTACTTGGCTGAAACGTTGCGGTCTTGTGTGCGATCAAGACAGCCTCCAGAGTGTTCGGAAACGGAAGCCGCTTTCCGCATCACAGAAGTCCCCTCCGGCTTCTGTGCGTCCCGTCCCCCTAGGAGGCTTCGTGCCCCCGTCCGTACCGTCCCTCCCGCGACGCGTCGCACGCACTCTACGTACCTCGCTTTTCGCGCAGGTTACCTGCGCCCTCGTCCTCGGAATCGTCGTCGGAAAGCTGTGGCCGGACACGGCCACGGCCTTCCAGCCGCTCGGCGACGGTTTCACCCGGCTCATCAAGACCGTGATCTCGCCCCTGGTGTTCTGCGTGGTCGTGGTCGGCATCGCCAAGGCCGGTGACCTGAAGGCGTTCGGCCGGATCGGGGTCAAGGCCCTCGTCTGGTTCGAGATCGCCTCGACGGCCGCACTGGTCATCGGTCTCGTCGCCGCCAATGTCGTCGGCCCGGGCCGGGGCATGAACGTCGACCCCTCCTCGCTCGACGCCGCCGCGGTGCAGGAGACGACCGGCGGGGGTCACCTGCCCACGACGACCGAGTTCGTCCTCAACGCGCTCCCACAGAGTTTCATCGGGGCCTTCGCCGAGAACGAGCTTCTCCAAGTCCTCATTCTGGCCTGCCTGGTGGGCGCCGCCCTGCTGCACCTCGGGCACACCAAGGTGCCGAAGATCCTCCCCGCGATCGAGCAGGCCCAGGAGATCATCTTCGCGGTCGTCGGCTTCATCATGCGACTCGCCCCGATCGCGGTGTTCGGCGCGATGGCCCATCTGGTCGGCAACTACGGCCTGGGCGTGATGCGGACGTACGCCAAGCTCATCGTGCTCTGTTACGTGGCGGCGGCGCTGTTCATCGCGCTGCTGGCCGTCGCCCTGAAGGCCGTGACCGGGCTCAGCCTGTGGAAGTTCCTGCGCTACATCCGCGAGGAGATGCTGCTCGCGCTCGGTACCGCGTCCACCGAGTCGGTCATGCCGCGGGTGATGCAGAAGCTGCGCCGGGCCGGTGCGCGCGACGACGCCGTGGGGCTGGTGCTCCCCACCGGCTACTCCTTCAACCTCGACGGCGCCTCGCTCTACCTGTCCATCGGCACGCTGTTCATCGCCCAGGCCGTGGGTGTGGATCTGAGCCTCGGCCAGCAGATCACCGTCGTCCTGGTGCTGATGCTGACCAGCAAGGGCATGGCGGGCATCCCCGGTTCGGCGTTCCTCGCCCTCTCCGCGACCGCCTCCTCCCTGGGGGCGATCCCCGCCGGGGCGGTCGCGCTGCTGCTGGGCGTGGACCGCATCATGGACTCGATGCGCGTCGTCACCAACCTGCTCGGCAACTGCGTCGCCGTCTTCGCGGTGTCCCGCTGGGAGGGGGCCCTGGACACCGCTCAGGCGAAGAGGGCGCTCGACGGCGAGGACACCTCCACGCCGGACGACGGAGAGAAGGGTGTCGGCGCCGAGAAGGACCTCGGCGTAGAAAAGGGGCCCGGCGCAGAGAAGAGCCCCGGCGGCGACACCGGCACCGCGGCGCCGGCGCCGGGCATCCCGGCCCAGAAGCCCAAGGAGCTCAAGGAGCCCGCTCCCGAGGCCGGTTGACCCAAACCGAGTGGGCCGCGGCCTTCGCTCAGGCAGGACGAGCGGAGGCCGCGGCCCTCTGCCGTGCGCCGGCCTCCGACAGCTCCCCGCCGGCGTCTCGTTCCCTCAACAGGTCCCCGCCGGCGTCTCGTTTCCTCAACAGGTCCCCGCCGGCGTTCCGTCGATCAGCGTGTCCAGCAACCCCCCGAGAGCCTCCCGCTGATCCCCCGTCAGCGGTGCGAGGATCTCCTCGGCGGCCGACCTGCGCGCCGCCCGCAGCTCGCGCAACGCGCCCCGGCCGTCGTCCGTGAGCTCGATGCGGATCACCCGCCGGTTCGCCGGGTCCGGGACCCGGCGAACCTTGCCGCTCGCCTCCAGGCCGTCGACCAGCGTCGTCACGGCCCGCGGCACCACCTCCAGGCGCTCGGCCAGGTCGGCCATGCGCGGCGGCGATCCCCAGTGCGCCAGCGTGCGCAATAGCCGGGACTGGGCGGGTGTGATGCCCAGCTCACGCAGCTCCAGATGGCGCTTCTGGATGCGGTGCACCCGGCGCGTGAGCCGCAGCAACTGCTCGGCGAGGAGGCCGTCGGAGTCGGGCGTGGTCATGCGGGAACAATATCAGGATGCAGTTCATTGTGAGTATAGGTAACAATGAGCTGTGATCCGATCCGCCGCATCCCTCGTAGGAGCCCATGCATCCCGACCGTGAAGCCCCCTGGACCCCGCCGGCCGACTCCAAGGAGCAGCCCCGGCAGGTTCGCCGCATCCTCGGCCTCTTCCGCCCCTACCGGGGCCGTCTCGCGATCGTCGGGCTGCTGGTGGCCGCGGCGTCGCTGGTCTCGGTCGCCACGCCCTTCCTGCTGAAGGAGATCCTCGACGTCGCGATCCCCCAGGGGCGCACGGGCCTGCTCAGCCTGCTCGCCCTCGGCATGATTCTGAGCGCCGTCCTCACCAGCGTCTTCGGGGTCCTCCAGACCCTGATCTCCACGACGGTCGGCCAGCGCGTCATGCACGATCTGCGCACTGCCGTCTACGGCCGGCTCCAGCGCATGTCCCTCGCGTTCTTCACCCGCACGCGCACGGGCGAGGTGCAGTCCCGCATCGCCAACGACATCGGCGGCATGCAGGCCACCGTCACCTCCACCGCGACCTCCCTGGTCTCCAACGTCACCAGCGTGGTCGCCACGATCGTCGCGATGCTGGCCCTCGACTGGCGCCTGACGGTGGTCTCCCTGCTGTTGCTGCCGGTGTTCGTGTGGATCAGCCGCCGCGTCGGCAACGAACGCCGGAAGATCACCACCCAGCGCCAGAAGCAGATGGCCGCCATGGCCGCCACGGTCACCGAGTCGCTCTCCGTCAGCGGCATCCTGCTCGGCCGCACGATGGGCCGCTCCGACTCGCTGACCAAGTCCTTCGCCGACGAGTCGGAGGAACTCGTCGACCTGGAAGTGCGGTCGAACATGGCCGGCCGGTGGCGCATGGCCGTCATCACGATCGTCATGGCCGCCCTGCCCGCCGTCATCTACTGGACCGCCGGCATGGCCCTCCAGCTCGGCGGCCCCGAGGTGTCCATCGGCACGATCGTCGCCTTCGTCTCGCTCCAGCAGGGTCTGTTCCGCCCGGCCGTGAGCCTGTTGTCGACCGGGGTGCAGATCCAGACCTCGCTCGCGCTCTTCCAGCGCATCTTCGAGTACCTCGACCTGCCGATCGACATCACCGAACGCCCCGACCCGGTGCGCCTCGACCGGATCAAGGGTGAGGTCCGCTTCGAGAACGTCTCCTTCGGCTACGACGGCAAGGACGGCCCGGTCCTCGACGGCATCGATCTCACCGTCCCGGCCGGCGGCAGCCTCGCGATCGTCGGCCCGACCGGGGCCGGCAAGTCCACGCTCGGCTACCTCGTGCCCCGGCTCTACGACGTCACCGGCGGCCGCGTCACCCTCGACGGGACCGACGTCCGCGACCTCGACTTCGACACCCTGGCGCGCGCGGTCGGCGTCGTCTCGCAGGAGACGTACCTCTTCCACGCCTCGGTCGCCGAGAACCTGCGCTTCGCCAAGCCCGACGCCACCGACGAGGAACTCCACCGGGCGGCGAAGGCGGCGCAGATCCACGACCACATCGCGGCCCTGCCCGACGGCTACGACACCGTCGTCGGCGAGCGCGGCCACCGCTTCTCCGGCGGTGAGAAGCAGCGCCTGGCCATCGCCCGCACGATCCTGCGCGACCCGCCGGTCCTCATCCTCGACGAGGCCACCAGCGCACTGGACACCCGGACCGAAGCCGCGGTCCAGGACGCCATCGACGCCCTGTCGGCGAACCGCACCACCCTCACCATCGCCCACCGGCTGTCCACCGTGCGCGGCGCCGACCAGATCGTGGTCCTCGACTCGGGCCGCGCGGTCGAACGCGGTACGCACGAGGAGCTTCTGGAGGAGGGCGGCCGGTACGCGGCGCTCGTACGCCGGGACGCCCAACTGGAACCGACAAGATGAAAATATGCCGGGTTTGTGACGATATGCGGGTTACCGTGCCCGCATGCAGAAGAACACTCCGCCACGGAGCACGATTCGACTGACGCGCCGGGGCCGTATCGCCCTCGTCGCGACCGGAGCCGTCGTGGTCGGTACCGCCGTGGCGGTGCCGCTGCTGACCCTGGGGACCGAGAAGGAGAGCCGGCCCACGACCCTGGCCGTTCCCGAGGGCTGGCGCGCGAGCCAGGTATACGCGGCTGTCGACAAGGCCCTGGCCCTGCCCGCCGGCAGCACGAAGAAGTCCCTGGACAAGGCGGCGCTGAAACTGCCGAACGACGCCGAGGGCAACCCGGAGGGCTACCTCTTCCCGGCCACCTATCGGCTCCGGGAGAACACCACGCCGGACCAGCTCCTCGCGCTGATGGTCGACACCGCCAACGACAGGTTCAACGGCGCGCCCATCGCCGCCGGGGCGCAGCGCAACGCCATGAACGTGTACCAGGCCGTCACCATCGCGAGCATCGTCCAGGCGGAGGCGGTGACCAAGGCCGACATGGGCAAGGTGGCCCGGGTCATCTTCAACCGCCTCGAACGCGGCATGCCGCTCCAGATGGACTCCACCATCAACTACGCGCTGAACCGCTCCACCCTCCGCACGACGGAGGCCGACACCCGGATCGACAGCCCCTACAACTCGTACCAGCGCATGGGGCTGCCGCCCACGCCCATCGACAACCCCGGCGAGGAGGCGATGCGCGCGGCCATCAACCCGACCCCGGGCGACTGGCTGTACTTCGTCACGGTCCGCCCGGGCGACACCCGCTTCACGGCGGACTATCAACAACACCAGCGCAACGTCGCGGAGTTCAACGCGCAGCGGAAGAAGAGCGGGGCGCAGGCGGCCGGGTGAGTGCGGCCCGCGAGCCCGGTCCAGCCCCGCGCCACGCCGCGTCCGGGTGAGGGCCCGGCGGGTCGCCGCCCTCCGGGTCACGCCACCGCCGGCTCCCGCTCCAGCAGCCGCCTGATGTCCCGTACGGCCGCGCGGCCGGCCCGGTTGGCTCCGATCGTGCTGGCCGACGGGCCGTAGCCGACGAGATGGACGCGGGGGTCCGCGGCCGCGTGCGTGCCCTCCATGCGGATGCCGCCGCCGGGGGAGCGCAGGCGGAGCGGGGCGAGATGGTCGATTGCGGCACGGAAGCCGGTGGCCCAGAGGATGACGTCGGCGTCGACATGGCGGCCGTCGGCCCAGTCCACGCCGGTCGGCGAGATGCGGTCGAACATCGGCTGCCGGTCGAGCACCCCGTCCTCGATGCCCTGCCGGATCGCGTCGTTGAGCGGCAGCCCGGTGACGGACACGACACTGCGGGGCGGCAGTCCCCGGCGGACCCGTTCCTCGACGAGCGCGACCGCGGCGCGGCCCGCGTCCTCGTCGAAGGGGCCCTCGCGGAAGACGGGCGGGCGCCGCGTCACCCAGGTGGTGGCCGCCGCGGACGAGGCGATCTCCAGCAGGTGCTGCGTCCCCGAGGCGCCGCCGCCCACCACCACGACCCGCTGCCCGGCGAACTTCTCGGGCCCGGGGTACTGCGCGGTGTGCAACTGCCACCCCCGGAAGGTCTCCTGGCCCGGATAGCGGGGCCAGAACGGCCGGTCCCAGGTGCCGGTCGCGTTGATCAGCGCCCGCGCCGACCAGACGCCGTCCGAGGTCTCCACGAGCAGCCGTCCGCCGGGCCCCTCGCGCACGGCCCGTACGTCCACCGGGCGCCTGACCCGCAGGCCGAAGGTCCGCTCGTAGCGGTCGAAGTACGCGCCGATCACCTCGGCGGATGGCCGCGCCGGGTCCGCGCCCGTGAGCTCCATGCCCGGCAGGGCGTGCATCCCGTGCACCTTGCCGTACGTCAGCGACGGCCAGCGGAACTGCCAGGCGCCGCCGGGGGCGGGGGAGTGGTCCAGCACGACGAAGTCGCGGTCCGGCTCGAAACCGGATCGCCGCAGGTGATAGGCGCCGGCCAGCCCGGCCTGCCCCGCACCGATGACGACCACCTCGACCTCGCGTGTGTTGTTCACGCTTCTACTAACCGGGACGGGGTCGTGGATCTTCCCGAGGCGCGGCGCGCGGCTCCGAACGAGTGGACTCCTCCCCTCGCGGGCCGCAGGGCGGTCCCCGCCACGGACGCTGATGGTGATGTTCCTTGCGTCCTGCCCCCTCCCGGAGAGGCGCCCCCATGAGACGTACTCCCTCCCGCCGTCTGCTCGCCGCGGCACTGCTCGTGGCGTCCGTGCTGGCCCCGATGGCGACGATGCCCGCCACCGCCGCCCCGGCCCCCGCCACCGCCCGGCACGACCACGACGACCTCCCGCGGCACGGTCTTGGGCCCGAACTCACCGAACGGCTCGACCGGGCCGTCGCGGAGGTCCGCGAGCAGGCCGGCATCCCCGGCGTCGTCGTCGGGCTGTGGATGCCCGGCAGGGGCAGCTACGTCCGCGCCACCGGCGTGGCCGACACCGTAACCCGCATGCCGATGACCGCCGACTCCTCCGTCCGGATCGGCAGCGAGACCAAGACCTTCACGGTCACCGCCCTGCTCCGGCTCGTCGACGAGGGACGGATCGGGCTGGACGACCCGATCGCGAAGTACGTCAGGGGCGTACCGGGCGGCCACCGGATCACGCTGCGTCAGCTCGCCGGGATGCGCAGCGGCCTGTTCCCGTACACCGCCGACCCCGAGTTCATCCACGACCTGCTGAGTGACCCGGAGCGCTACTTCAACCCCCGCGAGGTGCTCGCCTACGGCTTCCGGCACGCGAACACCTTCGGGCCGGGCGAGGACTTCCAGTACTCCAACTCCAACCTCGTCCTGCTCGGCCTGGTGATCGAGAAGGTCACCGGCCGCAAGCTCGCCGACGTCATCCACGAGCGGGTGCTCCGCCCGGCCGGCCTGCGCCACACCCTGTTCCCGCAGGACGACGAGTTCCCCGAGCCGCACCCGCGCGGCTACACCGACCAGACGCTCAGCGGCGAGGTCGAGGACGTCACCGACTGGAATCCCAGCTGGGCCTGGGCCGCCGGAGCGATGATCTCCGACCTGCACGACCTGCGCCGCTGGGCGAAGGTCGTCGCCACCGGCGAACTGCTCAGCCCCGGGACCCAGGCGCAGCGACTGCGGACGCTGCCCACCGGCTACCCCGGCACCGACTACGGCCTCGGCATCTTCGAGACCAACGGCTGGATCGGGCACAACGGCTCGATCCCGGGCTACGAGACCGTGACCGTCCACCTGCCCTCGCAGAAGGCCACCCTGGTCATCATGATCAACACGGACGTCGTGGCCGAGGGTCAGGAGCCGTCTACGCTGCTCGCCCGGGCGATCACCGAGGTCGCGACCCCCGGCAACGTCTACGACGGCTCGGTGGTCACCAGGCCGTGACGCGAGGGTCCCCCCTCTCGGCGGGGACCCCACGGATCGCGGCATCCACACGGTCGGCGGAGTCCGGGGCGATCGGACGTCCATGGCACCGGCGGTCCGGCGCGGCCCGGGGGAACCCGGCCCGTGCGTCAGGATGGAGGCATGTCAGACGTCTTCACCTCCCGAGTTCTGAACCTCAGCACCGGCGCCGCGGAGCGGGTCCTCGACATCACCGGCGACTGCGAGTCCTTCCTGCGCGAGGCGGCGGCCGGCCGCGACGGTCTCCTCAACGTCTTCGTCCCGCACGCGACGGCCGGCATCGCCGTGCTGGAGACCGGCGCCGGCAGCGACGACGACCTCCTGGCCGCACTGCACACGCTGCTGCCCGCCGACGACCGCTGGCAGCACCGGCACGGCAGTCCCGGCCACGGCCGCGACCACGTCCTGCCCGCCCTGGTCCCGCCGCACGCGACCCTGCCGGTGCTGGGCGGCCGGCTGGAGCTCGGCACCTGGCAGTCGGTGTGCCTGGTGGACACCAACAAGGACAACCCGGAACGGAAGGTGCGCCTGAGTTTCCTGGGGTGAGCGCGGTCCCACGGCCCCGGCCCGGCGGCCGTGGGCCCCGCATGGCCCTTGCGTGCCGTGACGGCCGCCCGTAATGCCCGTATCCTCATCAATGCCAGATTCTCTTCCGAGCAGCGGATTGTCGCGGGCGCAAGTGAGGCGAAACGTGGTTCGGTCCGGCGAGGAACCCAGGCCGGCGGGGCGTGCGACGGACGGCACGGGACCCGCCAGCCTCCGCGAGCTGTTCCTCCAGGGCGAGCCGGTAGAGACGGGTGTGCGGACGTCCATCCTGGACTCGTGGCAGCGCTGCCGGTCCCTCGGTCTGTCGCCGGACGCGATCGACCTGCCCTACCGGGAGGACTTCGACCCGGGCGGCCGTATCGTCCGGGCGGCCGTGCCCGTCCTCGACCGCCTTCAGGCCACGTTCGCCGGCAGTCTGGTCAACATCTCGGTCGCCGACCCGAGCGGGACGGTGCTGCTGCGCCGCTTCGGGGATCCGTCGATGCCCAGGAGCCTCCCCGACATCCAGGTCGTGCCGGGGTTCGTCTTCGCCGAGCAGGTCGCCGGCACCAACGGCATCGGGCTGGCCCTGGCGGAGCGGCAGCTCATCCGCGTCTACGGTGCCGAGCACTTCGCGGAGCGCTCCCAGCAGAGCGCCTGCGTCGCGCTGCCCGTCCGTGACCCGCTCAGCGGGCGCATCGAGGGTGTCCTGTGCCTCGGCTATCCCCGCGGCTTCGAAAGGCCCGCGCTGGGCGTCGCGATCCGCAGGGCGGCCGAGGGCATCGAACGGCGGCTGCTGGCGCAGAGTTCAGCCCGTGAGCGCGCCCTGCTGCGGACGTACCTGGCCGCCGGGGCCGGGACCGCCGGTCTTCACCGCGGTGTGGCGCTGGAGGCGCTGGCGAGTGAGTTCCCTGCCCGCGACCAGGCGATCCTGCGGGAGAAGGCTGCCGAACTGATCTCCGGCGCGCAGCGGGGAGCCGTCGAGGTGACCTTGCCCGACGGGCGGCGCGTGACGCTCGTGAGCCGTCCGGTGACCAGCGGCTCCGGTGTGCAGGGCATCGTCATCGAAGCCGTGCTGCCCGGGCCCGTGGCGGGCGAGCCGTTCGTCATACCGCACCAGACGGACGAGCTGTCCGCCCTCACCGCCTCCGCCGTCCCGCTCTCCGCGGCCCGGCCGGCGATCACCCTGCCGTCCGGTCACCTCGTGGCGCCCTCCGGCCCCCTCGGCACGACCGGCGAAGACGGCGGAGCGGCGGGGTCCGGCGGGGCGGCCGGTCCGGTCGCGTCCACCGAGCCCCCCACACCCGCCGCGCCCGACCCGGCGCGCACCCCCGCCGGACGCGTACCGGCGGAAGGCGACCGGACCACCACGCAGCCGACGAGCACGGACAGCGACCGGATCCCCTCCGGTGCCGCCCCGGTCGACAGTGGCCGGATCCCCTCCGGTCCCGCCCCGTTCGACGGCGACCGGAACCCCTCCGAGCCCGCCGTAGCCGGCGGGGACGGACGGGGTCCCGACGGGGGGCACTCCGAGGCGGCGTTCCCGGCGCGGGGGCTGGTGATGCTGGGGGAGCCGCAGGTCGGGGCCTACGCCCTGGCAGCCCGCCGCCGTCTGGAACTGCTGTCCGAGGCCAGCACCCGCATCGGCACCACCCTGGACGTGCGCCGCACGGCGGAGGAACTGGCCGAGACCGCGGCCCCCGGACTGGCCGACTTCGTCACCATCGACCTGCCCGACGCCGTGCTGCGCGGCGAGGAGTCCGCCGACCCCATCGCCGACCTGCGCCGCACGGTCGTCCACGGCATCCGTGAGGGCCTGCCCTTCACACCCCCCGGCAAGCGCGTCGAGTTCGGCCCGACCACGCCGCAGCTGCGCTGCCTCAGCAGCGGCGAGGCCGTGCTGGAACCGGACCTCAACGCCGCCGCGGGCTGGCTCGCCCAGGACCCCGAGCACACCGCCCGCCTGCTGGCCCACGTCCACTCCCTCATCGCGGTGCCGCTGCTCGCCCGCGGGGTCGTCCTGGGCGTCGCCTCCTTCTACCGCGCGGGCAGCCCCTACGGTGACGACGACCGCTCCCTGGCCCAGGAGCTCGCCTCCCGCGCCGCCCTGTCCATCGACAACGCCCGGCGCTACACCCATGAGCGCACCATGGTCCTGGCCCTCCAGCGCCGGCTCCTCCCGCACGGCCTGCCCGACCAGGACGCCGTCGAGGTCGCCCACCGCTACCTGCCCGCCGAGTCCGACGTGGGCGGCGACTGGTACGACGTCATCCCCCTGTCCGGCGCCCGCGTCGGCCTCCTCGTCGGCGACGTCGTCGGCCACGGCATGCTCTCCGCGGCCACCATGGGCCGGCTGCGCACCGCCGCCCGCAGCTTCGCCGAACTCGACTTCCCACCCGACGAGGTCCTCACCCACCTGGACAACCTGGTGGGCCGCCTGGACCGGGAGGACCCCGACGGCAAGGGCGCCGGCGTCATCGGCGCGACCTGCCTCTACGCCGTCTACGACCCGACCGCGCAGCGGTGCCTGATGGCCCGCGCCGGCCACCCGCCGCCCGCCGTCGTCCATCCCGACGGCACCGTGACCTACCCCGACCTGCCCGCCGGGCCCCCGCTCGGCCTCGGCGGCCTGCCCTTCGACGCCGTCGAGGTCGACCTTCCCGAGGGCAGTCAGCTGGTCCTCTACACCGACGGGCTCATCGAGGACCGGAACCGCGACGTCGACGCGGTCCTGGAGCAGTTGCGCGAGGCCCTGGCCCATCCCGAGCGCGCCCCCGAGGAGACGTGCCAGGCGGTCCTGGACACCGTGGCGCCCGCGCACCCGCACGACGACATCGCCCTGCTCGTCGCCCGCGTCCACGCCATGGACCCCCGCCGGATCGCCACCTGGGAACTGTCCGCCGACCCGGCCCTCGTCGGCGAGGTCCGGGCGTCCGCCATGCGGTGGCTGTCCGACCGGGGCCTCGACGAGACCGGCTTCGCCGCGGAACTGATCCTCAGCGAGCTGATCACCAACGCCATCCGGCACGGAGCCGCGCCGATCCGGGTACGGCTGCTCTACGGCAGGACGCTGATCTGCGAGGTCTCCGACGCCAGCAACACCGCACCGCACCTGCGCCGGGCGGCCAGTACGGACGAGGGCGGACGCGGTCTGTTCCTCGTCGCCCAGCTCTCGCAGAGCTGGGGCACCCGCTACCTGCCCGAGGGCAAGGTCATCTGGGCCGAATGCGATCTCGATGCGGCCTGACACCGCCTGATGCGGCGTGACACCTGCTGATGCGGCGTGACGCGGCCGCCGGACCGGTTCGGCCGTCCGCCGGTCCAGCGCAGGCGGTCACCCCGGAGTCCACGCCCCATCGGCGTCGCAGCGAGCCGAAAAATGCCCGAAATGATGTAATTTGATCGCGTGCGCGACGCTCCCGACACGCCCCCGGAGGCGGCTTCACCCTTCGGGCCGGAACCCCTGGTCCGGATCCGCGGACTCACCAAGCGGTTCGGCGGCACCGTCGCGCTGGCCGGGGCAGACCTCGACGTCCACCCCGGCAGCGTCCTCGCCCTGCTCGGGCCCAACGGCGCCGGGAAGTCCACGCTCATCAAGATCCTCGCCGGAGTCCACCACCCCGACGCGGGGCAGATCACCGTCGCCGGGGAACCCCTCGGCAGCCCCACCGCCGCCCGGAACATGTCGTTCATCCACCAGGACCTCGGCCTCGTGGAGTGGATGACGGTCGCCGAGAACATCGCCCTGACCACCGGGTACGGGCGCCGGGCCGGACTGATCTCCTGGCGGGGCACCCGTGCGCGCTGTGTCGAGGCCCTGCGGATCGTCGCCGCCCACCTCGACCCGGACACGCCGGTCTCCGCCCTCGCTCCGGCCGACCGCTCGCTGGTCGCCGTCGCCCGGGCCCTCGCGGCACGCGCGCGACTCATCGTCCTCGACGAACCGACCGCCCGCCTGCCCGCCGCGGACTGCGACCGGCTCTTCCACGTACTGCACGACCTGCGCGACCGCGGACACGCCGTCCTCTACGTCAGCCACCGCCTGGACGAGGTGTACCGGGTCGCCGACCTCTTCGCCGTCCTGCGGGACGGCCGCGTCGTCAGCCACGGCCGGCTGGCGGGGCACAGCCCCGCACGTCTGGTCCGCGACATCGTCGGCGAGACGGACGAACCGGCCGTCCACCGCCCCGCCGGGACCCCGGCCGGCACACCGCCCGTTCTGACCCTCGACGGCGTGCGCACCGCCCGGGCCGGACCCGTCCGCTTCGAGCTCGCGGCCGGGGAGGTCCTCGGCCTGGTCGGCCTCTCCGACGCCGGGCACATGGACCTCGGCCGCGCCCTCGCCGGCGCCCGGCCCCTCCTGGACGGGCGGGTCTTCCTGCACGGGCGGCCGTACCGGCCGCGCACGGTCGCGGAGGCCGTCGCCCTCGGGGTCGGCCTGGTGCCGGGCGACCGGCTGCGGGAGGGCTGTCTCGCCGAGCTGACCGTACGGGAGAACCTCCTGGCGAACCCCCGCGCCGGCGGCGCGGCGGCCGCGCGCTGGATCGGCCCCCGTGGTGAACGGGCCCGGGCCGCCGCCCTGATGGACCGCTTCTCGGTGCGGCCCCGCGACAGCGAGACGCCCATCGCCACGCTGTCCGGCGGGAATCAGCAGAAGGTCATGCTCGGCCGCTGGCTGCGGACGGACCTGCGGCTGCTGATCCTGGAGGAGCCGACCGCGAGCGTCGACGTCGGAGCCAAGGCCGCCATCCACCGCCTCCTGAACGAGGCGCTGGAGGCCGGCCTCGCCGTCCTGCTGCTGTCCACCGACTTCGAGGAGGTGGCGAGCGTGTGCCGGCGCACGCTGGTCTTCGTGCGGGGAGCGGTGACGGCCGAGCTGAGCGGCCCCGCCCTCACCGTCGCAGGGCTGACCCGGGCGGCCTCCGCCATGCCCCCGTCCACGGCCGGTCACCCGTGACGCCGGCCCGGCCGCGCCACCGCCCCGGCGGCCACCACATCGGCGCCTACGGCCTGCTCGTCCTCACCGCCCTGCTCTACCTGGTCTTCTCCCTCGCCCTGCCGGACACCTTCCCCACGCTGGACACCGTCGACTCGATCCTGTCCACCCAGTCGATCCCCGCCGTCCTCGCGCTCGCCGCCATGGTGCCCGTCGTCACCGGCGCGTTCGACCTCTCCATCGGCTACGGCCTCGGCCTGGCCCATGTGATGGTGCTTCAGCTCGTCGTCAACGCCGGATGGCCCTGGCCGCTCGCCTGCGTCGTCGTGCTCGCCGGAGGGCTGGTGGTGGGCGTCCTGAACGGCGTCATCGTCGAGTTCGGCCGGATCGACTCCTTCATCGCCACCCTCGGCACCGGCAGCATGATGTACGCCGTGACCGGCTGGATCACCGACGGCGGCCGGATCGTCCCCGGGCCGCAGGGCCTGCCGCCCGCGTTCACCGACCTCTACGACTCCTCGTTCCTCGGCCTCCCGGTCCCCGCCTTCTACGTGCTCGCCCTCGCGGCCGTCCTCTGGCTGGTGCTGGAGCGGCTGCCGCTGGGCCGGTACCTGTACGTCGTCGGGTCCAACCCGCGCGCGGCCGACCTCGTGGGCATCCCGACCCGCAGGTACACCGTCTACGCGTTCGCCGCCTCGGGCCTGATCGTCGGTTTCGCAGGCGTGCTGCTCGCCGCCCAGCAGCAGATCGGCAACCCGAGCGTGGGCCTCGACTACCTGCTGCCCGCCTTCGTCGGCGCCCTCCTCGGCTCCACGGCGATCAAACCCGGGCGGCCCAACGCCCTCGGCACCGTCGTGGCCGTCGCCGTCCTCGCCGTCGGCCTCACCGGCATCGCCCAGCTGGGCGCCGAGTTCTGGACGGTCCCGCTGTTCAACGGCGGGACGCTGCTCATCGCCGTGGGTCTGGCCGGATACGCCGCCCGCCGCCGGCTGCGCGGAGGCGCGGCCCGCGACGCGCCCGCCGCGCCGCCCCCGTCCTCCCCGGCCGGGGTGGACGGCACGGCGCCGCCCTGACCCCTCTCGGCACACCCCGCCGCGTCGACCCCCTCACTGGAGTCCCCGTGCACCGCACCCGCAAGGCCGCCCCCGCAGTCCGCACCGCGCGGCTCGCCTCCTGTGCCCTGCTGGCCACGGCCGCCGCCCTCACCGGCTGCGAACGCGGTTCGTCCGACGGCGCGGACGAGACCGCGACGGGGCCGAGCGGCTGCCCCACCGTCCAGGCCCGGGCCCGGGAAGCCGTCACCCGGGCCGAGCGGACCGGCATCCCCTGGGGAGGACCCACCAGCGGCCCCGAGGCGGTGTCCGGCAAGAGCATCGTCTACGTCGCCCAGACCATGACCAATCCCGGAGTCGCGGGCGCCGCGAATGGCGTGCGGGAGGCCGCGCGGGCCATCGGCTGGAACGTCCGGGTGATCGACGGCGGCGGTACCCCGGCCGGCATCCAGGCCGCCATGAGCGAAGCGGTCGCCCTGCGGCCCTCGGGCATCGTCATCGGCGGGTTCGACCCCGACTCGACGGCCCAGCAGGCAGCCCGGGCCAACGCGCAGCGCATCCCGCTCATCGGCTGGCACGCCGTCCCCGACCCCGGCCCCAGCCGGCAGCCCGACCTCTTCACCAACGTCACCACCCGCGTCGAGGACGTGGCCCGCATCAGCGCACAGTGGATCATCTCCGACTCCGACGGCCGCGCCGGCGTCGTGCTCATCACCGATGCGTCGATCCCCTTCGCGCGCAACAAGTCCGACCTGATCCGCAAGGAGCTGACGAGCTGCCAGGGGGTGCGGCTGCTCTCGGTGGAGAACATCCCGATCCCTGACGCCAGCACCCGCACCCCCCGGGAGATCTCCTCCCTGCTCTCCCGCTTCCAGGACCGCTGGACGCACTCCGTGGCCATCAACGACCTGTACTTCGCCGACGCCGCCCCCGCCTTCCGCGCCGCCGGTGAGAAGGGCTCCGGGCCGCCGTTCAACATCGGGGCCGGCGACGGCGACCCGTCCGCCTTCCAGCGCGTCAGCAGCCGGCAGTACCAGGCGGCCACCGTGCCCGAGCCGCTGTCCCTTCAGGGCTGGCAGATCGTCGACGAGTTCAACCGCGCCTTCGCCGGCCGTCCCGACAGCGGATACGTGGCCCCCGTGCACATCGCCACCGCGGACAACAGTGTGGGCGCCACCAGCTGGGACCCGTCGGGCTACCGCGAGGCCTACCGGAAGATCTGGGGGAGGTGACGGCCGGTCAGGTGCCGATCCCTTCACGGAACATGCACGGAACCTCGGGATCTCTTCAACTTTCAAGGGCTACTGTCGCGTCAGTCGAGTGGCCGCCGGGGGCCGATCCGAGCGGGGCCCGTCCGCGGCGGCCCTCGCTCCCCCCACCAGCACAGGAGACCCTGCTGTGTACGACGGCGACGTAGTGGTGATCGGCGGCGGCTACGCCGGTGTCCGACTGGCCAGTCGGCTGGACGACACGGCCCGGGTCACGCTGATCGACCGCAAGGAGGTCTTCTTCCACCGCGTCGCCTCCCTGCGCGCGGGCGTACGCCCCGAGTGGACGCACACGCCCTTCATCCCCTACGACCGGCTGCTGCGCCACGGCCGGGTGGCCACCGGCAAGGCCGTCCGCATCGACACCACCGAGCGGCAGGTCGTCCTCGCCACCGGCGAGCGGCTGCCGTACGACGTGGTCGTGATCGCCACCGGCGCCGACTACCCCGAGCCGGCCCGCTTCACCGGCACCACGACCGAGGAAGCGGCCAAGTCCTTCGCCGAGCACCAGCGCAGCGTCGCCACCGCCGAACACGTCCTGGTCGTCGGCGGCGGCCCCGGCGGCGTCGAGCTGAGCGCCGAGATCCGCCTCGCCCGACCGGACGCCCGGGTCACCCTCGCCCACTCCGGGTCCGCCCTGCTGGACTCGACGGGCAGTGCCCGTCCGGGACGCAAGGCCCTCGCCTGGCTGGAGTCCCACGACGTGGAGGTGCGGCTCGACTCCTTCATGTCGCCCGGCAACGACTTCGGCACCTACCGCGACGCCCGCGGCGCCGTCGTCGAGGCCGACCTGTCCTTCTGGGCGACCGGCACCACTCCCAACACGCTCTGGCTGCGGCTGGCCGGACACGGCGACTGGCTCAACCGATCGGGGCACGTGAAAGTCGACCGGACGCTCCGGGTCGAGGGCATTCTGGACGTGTTCGCCGTCGGCGACGTGAACGACGTCAGCGAACTCAAGATCACCCCCGTCGCCCTGGCCCAGGCGGACATCGCCGCCCACAACATCCGCGGCTACCTTCAGAGTTCCGGCAGGCACCGCAAGCAACCGCGCGTCTACCGCCCGCTCCGTCGCACCCCGCTCATCGTGCCGTTCGGTCCCGCCGACGGACTGACCGTGCTGCCCGTACCGGGCGGAGAGTCCGCCGTCCTCGGCAGCCGCACCACCACCCTGACCAAGGCGAAGAGCCTCATGACGCCGTACATGCGCCGCCAACTCGGTTACACGGCCGCCTGACCCGCCGGGCCGGGCCTCCCGCCACCCCACCCCGTCGTTACCCGCGAGTTCAGCCTGGGGTAGGGTCCCCACCGTTTCCGGCTACCGGCTGATGGTGCGCCGGTACAGGGCGTGTCGGAGGGTGGCAAGACGATGGAATCCCAGCGGGGTGACGGCGGATCCGTGGACCTGGACGGCGCGAGCCTGGAGACACTCGCTCCCGAACCGCTGCTGACCAGGGACTACGAGGTGCGCCCCGCGCTCGTGTACGAGCGGCTGCGTGAGCGGCACGGCCCGGTCGCGCCGGTCGATCTGCTGGGGGTGCCGGCCTGGCTGGTCCTCGGCTACCGCGAGTCGCTCCAGGTGCTCCAGGACGACGAGGGATGGCCCAAGGGTCTGGAGAACTGGCGGGCCCGCACCGAGGGCAGGGTGCCCTCCGACTGGCCGCTCGGGCCTTCCCTGGAGGTCAACCACATCCTGATCCAGGGCGGCCCCGGCTACCGGCCGCTGCGCACCGCGTGGGACGTCGCCCTCAAGCCGTTCCAGGACCCCCGCCACCCGCAGGCCAAGCGTCTGAAGTCCGCCGTAACCGCCTACGCCGACGAACTGATCACCCTCGTCGGGCAGGGTGGCGCGACCGGAGTGGCGGACCTGTCAGCGCAGTTCTCCCGGCCGCTGCCGCTGATGGTGGCCAGCCATCTGCTGGGCTTCCCCGGCTCGCAGGGCGACGACGCTCTGATGGACATGTGGCGGGTGCTCGACGCCGGCCCGGACGCCGAGGCCGCACTGGAACGCCTGCTGGCGACACTGGCCGAACTGGCCGCGCTGAAGCTGGAGAAGCCGGGCGACGACTTCCCCTCGTACCTGCTGGCCGCCCACCCGGACCTGTCGCTCGACCAGCTCGCCCGCGAGCTGTTCATGCTGCTGGGCATGACCTCCGACCACGTCGGCATCCTCATCTCCAACACCGTCGTGGAGGTCATCTCGGGCGAGGGCAGTGTGCGCGCCAGCCTGTCCGCCGGGATGGTCCGGGAGAGCATGAACCGAGTGGTCATGCGCAAGCCGCCCCTGGTCAACTTCGTCCCGCGCTTCGCCGCACGGGACACACCGCTCGGCAACTACACCATCCGGGCCGGTGACCCCGTGTGGGTCTCCCCGGGTGCCGCGCACGCGGACCCGCTCTTCGCCGACCACGTCGCCTCGGGCACCGCCATCAGCACCCGGGCCCACCTGTCCTGGGGAGCCGGACCGCGCCAGTGTCCGGCGCGGGAGCTCGCCTCGGCGGTCGCGGCGGCCGGCGTGGGGCGCCTCTTCGAGCGGTTCGACTACCTCGATCTGGCCCTGCCCGCCGACCAACTGCCCTGGCGCTCCTCGCCGTTCATGCGGGGTCTGCGTTCGCTGCCCGTGCGGTACGAACTCGGTTCCGTGCCGCCGCCGCGGCCGTGGGCGGACGCCCCCGCCCCGGGCGTGGCCGAGGAGGTCCTGCCGGACCCGGCCGCGCGGCAGCGCTCCTCGCTGTGGCGCTATCTGACGGGCCTCATCCGCGGCGGCCGCTGACCTGGCAGGACCAAGTCGAACGCCCATCCCGCACCGGCGTTCGTCACGGTCCCGGGATGACGCTTTCACGCCGCAGACGTGACAAAAGGTGCTGGTCCGGAGGGTCCCCGCTCTGCGATGCTCGTGACAGATCCCGGGACAGGGCGCGAGGGCCCGCGGGGGCCGGGCAGGTACACCTCGATGACCTGCCCGGCCGTTCTTCTGTCAGGGGGCGGAACGGGGGGCGGCACCGGGGCGCGTGCGTTGCCGGGGGCGGGGCTCAGACCCAGCCCGACTCCGTGGCGATCCGGACCGCGTCGATCCGGCTGCGGCCGCCCGTCTTCCGGGTGATCGCGGACAGATGGTTGCGGACCGTGGCGGCGGACAGGCACAGCCGTTCGGCGATCTCCCGCGTGGGCGTACCGTCGGCCGTCAGCCGCAGCACCTCCACCTCGCGCGGGGTCAGCGGGTTGGCTCCGGCGTCCAGCGCGGCCAGCGCGAACTCGGGGTCGACGAACCGCTGCCCCCGTACCAGCTTGCGGACACCGTGGACCAGCCGGTCCGGCGGGGCGTTGGTGCTGATGACACCGGCGGCGCGCAGGTCGAGCAGGCGCCGCAGCCGCTCGGGTGTCGTCGAGGCCATCATCAGCAGCATCCGGCACTCCGGGAGCCGCGCTTGCAGCTCACCGCGGACGGCGATCTCCTCGCCCTCCCTGGAGTCCACGCCGATCACCGCCACGTCCGGCCGGCACGCCACGGCGCGCGTGAGCACGTCGCCGTCGCCGTCGGCCTGGGCGACGACCTCGATGTCGTCCTCCCGCGACAGCAGAGCGGCGAACGCTCCCCGCACGAGACGGGTGTGCTCGACGAGAAGAACGCGGATCACGGTCGCTCCCTCTCCGCCGTACGTGGCCCGCAGGGCCACCTTGAACGGATTATCGCCGCACACCGCGGGATTTTCAGGTCGGGCCGCGGTACGACTGATCGAGTGGTGAGGCCCCGGAGCCGGGCGTACCGTCGAACGGTGGACACCGCAGGCAGCAGCCCGCAGCCGGCTTCACCACAGGCGACCACCACCAGGGAATCCGGTGGTGGCGGCAACGCGATGGCGCTGCTGGTCATCGCCTCGTGCCAGTTGATGGTGGTCCTCGACATCACCATCGTGAACATCGCGCTGCCGCACATCCAGAGCTCACTGGAGTTCTCCACCACGAGCCTGTCCTGGGTGGTGAACGCCTACACCCTCACCTTCGGCGGCCTGCTGCTGCTCGGCGGCCGCGCCGGTGACATCCTGGGCCGGCGGCGCGTCTTCATCTTCGGCGTGCTGCTCTTCGTGCTCGCCTCCCTGCTCGGCGGATTCGCCCAGAACGCCGGCCAACTCCTCGGCGCACGCGCTCTCCAGGGGGTCGGCGGCGCCATCGCCTCCCCGACCTCCCTCGCCCTGATCAGCACCACCTTCCGCGAGGGACCGGAACGCAACCGCGCCTTCGGCGTCTTCGCCGCGGTCTCGGCCGGCGGCGGCGCGATCGGCCTGCTCGCCGGCGGCATGCTGGTGGAGTGGCTCAACTGGCGGTGGGTGCTGTTCGTCAACGTGCCCATCGGCCTGCTCATCGTGCTCGCCACACCGCGCTACATCAGGGAGTCCGAACGCCACCCCGGGCGCTTCGACATCACCGGCGCGCTCACCTCCACCGCGGGCATGGTGCTGCTCGTCTACGGCTTCATCCGAGCCGCTCAGGACGGCTGGCGGGACCCGCTCACCCTCGCCTCGTTCGCCGGAGCGGTCATCGTCCTGGCGGCCTTCATCCTGATCGAGCGACGTTCGAAACAGCCCATCACGCCGCTGCACATGTTCGCCGACCGCAACCGCGCGGGCACCTACGGCATCATGCTGTGCCTGGCAGCCGCCATCTTCGGCATGTTCTTCTTCCTCACGCTCTTCGTGCAGAACGTGCTCGGGTTCAGCCCGCTCGCGGCCGGACTGGCCTTCCTGCCGGTCAGCGCGGTCATCGCCGTCGGCGCCGGTCTGGCCTCACGGTTCCTGCCCGTCTACGGGCCCAAGCCGTTCATGGTGGTGGGCGCGATCCTGGCGGCGGCGGGCTTGGCCTGGCTGACCCTCACCGACGTCCACTCCACCTACGCGGGCAGCGTCCTCGGACCGATGCTCGTCTTCAGTCTGGGCATGGGCATGGAGTTCGTGTCCCTGACCCTCATGGCGCTGTCCAACGTGCCCACACCGGAGACCGGCGCGGCCTCCGGACTCCTCAACGCCACCCAGCAGGTCGGCGGCTCCCTCGGACTGTCCATCCTGGTCACGATGTACGGCACGGCCAGCGCCAACGAGGCCGACCGGCAGATCCCGGACTTCCTCCAGCAGGCGACCCCGGCCGAGCGCATCCGGTTCGAACGCACCGGGCAACTGCCCAAACCCTGGTCCGACGAGATCCTCACCGCCGGTGTCTCGGCCGCCTTCATCATGGCGGCGATCTTCACCGCCGTCGCCGCGCTGATCGCCCTGCTCGTCATCCAGGTCCGGCCCTCGGACCTCGAACGTCTCAAGGGCGGAGCGGGCCCCGGCCCGATGTGAGGCCCGCCCCCGGAGCCGCTACGCCCCGATCCTCGCCGCGATCACCGGCGCCAGCCGGTCGGCTATGACCCGGTGCCCCCGGTCGTTGGGATGCACCGAGTCCGACAGATCACCCGACCCCAGCCAGCCGGTGGTGTCGACGAAGGACACCCGCGCGTCACCCCCGGCGACGGCGGCCTTCACCGCGGCCTCGGTCTGCGGGACGAACCGCCCGCGGAACGTCTCCAGTGCGAAGATCCACGCCTGCGGATACGCGGCCCGCACCTTGCGCAGCAGGCTGCTGTACGCCGACTGGAACTGCGCCGTACTCACCCCGTGCCCGACGTCGTTGGTGCCGAGGTTGATGACGACCGCGTCGGCCCGGTAGCGGGAGAAGTCCCAGTCGGGCGTCGCCGCGTTCGGGTTGAGTCTGGTGAACTGCCGCTCCAGCCCCACGCATCCGTCCGCCGCGGCCACCAGGCACGCCCCGCCCTGCGCGATCTGCGTGTGCTCGACGCCCAGCCGCTCCCCGATCAGCCAGCCGTACGCGGTACGGGCGTTCTGCGAGCTCGTCGTGCCCACGGTGATCGAGTCGCCGACGAACTCGACGGTCCTGGCCGGGGCCGGCGGTGCGAACGTCGTCGCGCCGCTGTCCAGGACCAGCCCCTGGAAGACCGCGTCGCCCTTGTACGACCCGGCCACCACCTGGTAGTTGACCTGGAGGGTGTGGTTGCCGGGGGAGAGGGCCGTCGGGGTCAGGTTCACCGTCCCCTTGACGTCGTCGTAGAACTTCACGGGACCGTTGTCGATCCGCGCCCACAGGTCGATCGTGCCGCGCTGCTTCAGCTTGACCGTCCGGCCGGTGAAGCCGGCCCGGTAGTACGCGCCGGCCCAGTACGGGGTGTAGGCCGTGCTGGAGCTGGTGGTGTCCCAGCGGCCGACGAACCTGATGTTCGGGTCGCCGGGCTGCCCGGGGGCCGCCGCCTTCACCGTGGCGCCGGAGCCGAGCCGGGCGCGCACGACCGGGGCCAGGCGCTCGGCGAACCTGGTGTGACCCGCTTCGTTCGGATGCCCGTTGCCGTCCTCGTAATCGGCGCCGTCCGTGAGCCAGCCCGTGGTGTCGACGAAGTGCACCCGCGCGTCACCGGCGCTGTTGCGGGCAGCGACGGCTGCCCTGGTCTCGCCGGCGTAGCGCTTCTTGAGCGTCTGCACCGCGAAGAGATGCGCCGCGGGGTACTTGGCGCGCACGTCGCGCAGGAACGTGGTGTACGCCGACTGGAAGGCGGCGCCGGACACGCCGTGCCCGATGTCGTTGGTGCCGAGGTTGATGACGACGGCGTCGGCGCGGTACCGGGAGAAGTCCCAGTTCGTGCCGCCCGTGCTCGCGGTCCTGAAGAACTGCCCGCTCAGGCCGGTGCACCCCGACTGCGCGACGAGGCAGTACCCGGACCGGGCGATCTGCGTGTGCCGCATGCCCAGCCGCTCGCCGGTCTTCCAGGCGTACGAGTCCAGCGCCAGCCGGTCGGTGAGGGCCCCGGCCGTGATGGAGTCGCCGACGAACTCCACCAGCCCGGCCGGGGCAGCGGCGGCGACGGTCCGGGCCCCCGGGTCCAGGACCAGGCCCTGGAAGACGGTGTCGCCGGAACGGTAGGTCAGGCGCAGAGTGTGCCGGCCGGAGGACAGCGGCCGGGGAGTGAGGTTCACCGTGCCGCGCACGCCCGCGTGGAACACGTCGGGGCCGCCGTCGATGCTCGCGTAGAAGTTGACCGCGTTCCTGGCCCTGACCTTGACGGTGGTGCCGGTGAAGCCGGTCTCCACATAGGCGCCGGTCCAGTTGGGCACCGCGGCGGAGTCCGTGGAGGTGTCCCAGCGCCCGACGTAGGCGATGTTGGGATCGGACACCGAGCCGTCGCCCGGCGCGGCCTGCGCGGGGGAGGCGCCGGCCCAGGACAGCAGGCATGCCATGAGCGCGGCCGCGAGCAGGGCGGGCAGGGCGCGTCTCGGGGAGGTGCGGGGGGATGTCTGCACGGGGTTCCCTTCACGTGGGGGGGGGGGAGCGCTCCCAAGGCAGTCTTCCGAGAGAAGCAGTGAAACGGTTCAACGTCAAGTGATAGGACACGAAAGGAAGTTGAGGCGCCGACGACCGGTGCCCACCGGGGTGGCCGTCCCGTCGCCGGCACCTGTCACGGCCGGGGCCGGGGGAACGTCTCCAGGGCCTCGGCCAGACCCGCCGCGTCCGTGCCGATCTTGCGGTACACGGACGAGAGCAGTTGCCGCACGCCCTGCTCCGTGAGGTGCAGTTCCTTGGCGACGACGGCCGGGGTGTGGCATGCCGCCGTCATCTCGGCGGCCTTGCGCTCCTGCCCGGTGAGCGTGTCCGTCTGCGCGTACCGCAGGGGCAACGGGCGCAGTCCCGCCGCGGACAACTCCCGCCTGGCCCGGGCGGCGAGGCCCTCGGCGCCGCAGTGCACCGCGCCTTCCAGACCCTGGTAGAGCCGGTCGGCGGCGTCGTGCAGGCGGCCGGCCCGGGCCAGCGCGGCGCCGTGACCGACCAGGGCACGGGCCAGTTCGTACGCGGCGGGCGACCGCTGTAGATGGTCGACGGCCTGCGCGTGCAGGTCGAGGCCCGCCTCACCGCCCGTCACCTCAGCCTCGGTGTGCAGCGCCTGGCCGATCGCGGATGCCGCGCCGAAGTCGCGGGCCCGCTTCACGGCGTCCCGCGCGTGGCGCACCGCCCGGTCGGGAGCACTGCGGGACAGGGCCGAGGCCAGTCCCAGCTGCCAGGGGCACCACGCGGGGTTGCGCCAGTCCCGGCTCTCCAGCCACTCGCCGACGCCGGACAGCAGGGGAGCGGCGTCCTCGGGCCGGCCCTCCGCCAGGAGCAGCTCGGCGTAGACGGTGCGCGGGTCGGGGTAGATGACGGCGTTCGGGATGACGTCACCGTAGCGGTACTTGTCGGCGAGCCGGCGTGCCGCCACCACGCGGCCGCGGGCCAGCAGGGTCTGGATCAGGATGCCGATGGCGAACCACTGGGCGGGCACCGCACCCTCCACCCGGTCGGCGATGCCCAGGCCCTCCCGCACCAGGTTCTCGGCCTCGGCCAGGCAGCCGCGGCGGTACCGGATGTACCCGGAGAGGGTCTGGCCGAGGGCCAGATGGGAGCCGCGCCAGCCCTTCGACTCGCACTCGGCCATGCCCTTGGCGAACAGTTCCTCGGCCCGCCGCGGCTGGTCGCAGTACATGAACACCAGCGCGACCGAGACGGGCACCTCGAAGCCCCGGTTCTCATGGGTCCAGCTCAGCCCGCCGCGCAGGGCCTCGCCGGCGTACATGAGGGCCTTTTGCCGGGGCTCGCCGCACATCATGGCGTCCCACGCGCGCAGCCCGAGGATGTAGCGCTCCTCCAGACCGCGGCCGGGCAGCCGGTCGGCGAGCCGGGCCAGCGCCCGCGAACGGCCGGACGAATCCGCCTCGTCGGTGCGGAACGCACTCCACACGAAGTGGTCGGCCTGCATCCGCAGCCGGATCCGGGGGTGGGCGTCGGCCCGCCGGGCCTCGTCGGCGGCCACCGTCGCGGCCTCCGCCATCCGGTCGGTGTGGGCCAGCGCCTGGGTCAGCCGGTACACCATCGAGGCGCGCAGCTCGGGGTCGATGCCCGGATCCGCCAGCGCCTCCCGCAGATGCGCCACGGTGGCGGTGGGCTTGATGAGGAAGGTCGCGCAGGCGAGTTCGTGCAGCAGTGCGGCGCGCTCCTCCGGCAGCGGCGGCTCCAGCAGGGCCCGGCCGAGCAGCCGCCGGGCCGCTTCCGGGGCACCGGAGTGCAGGGCTTCACGGGCGGCCTGCCGCAGACAGGCGACGGCCTCGCTGCTGCCCTCGCAGGGCACCTCCAGCAGGTGCCGGGCCGCGGCGGCCTGCCCGAACCCCGCCGCCCGCACGGCCTCGGCGGCGGAGTTGTGCATCCCCTCCCGCAGGCTCGGCCTGATGGACCGGTAGATCGTGGTGGCGATCAGCGGGTGGAGGAACTCCAGACTCTCGCCGGGCCCCTCGCCGTCGGCCAGGAAGCGGGCGGTGCGCAGCTTCTCCGTGGCCTCGGCCGCCGCCGTGCCGCCGATCGCCGCGATCCGGGCGGCCAGTTCCGGCGAGAAGGCCTGCCCGAGAACGGCCGCCGCGTAGGCGAAGCGGACGGTCGTGGTGCCGAGCCCGTGCAGCCGCTCGATCAGCCCGGGCCCCTTCACGGCGGCGGCCAGATCGCGCATCGCCGGCAGGTCCTCGCTGGTGCCCCTCAGATTGCGCTCGCCGAGCCGGATGGAGAGTTCCACCGCCTCGAAAGGGCTCCCGCCGGTGGCCTCCCAGCACTCCTCGCAGAACGCGTCCTCGGCCTCCTGTCCCACCTCGTCCCGGACGATCCGCGCCACGGCCGTCGCACTGAGCGGCGCCAGTGTGAAGGGACGGTTCCCCAGGTCGGCGGACGGGGCGCTCAACGCCGCTGCCTCAAGGGGCAGTTCGGGCCGGAAGGCGACGACGATCAGCAGCGACAGGTCCACGGCCCGGGGCGCGAACGAGGCCAGCCAGGTCAGTGACTCGACATCGGCCCAGTGCAGATCGTCCAGCAGCAGGACCACGGGCGTCTTCATCACCGCGAGGCGCGTCATCACCCAGTCCAGACCGTCACGCACCCCGGTCGGGTCCGGCACATGGCCGCTCGGCGTGGCGACCAGGCCGAGCGCGGCGGAGACGATGTCGTACCAGCCGCCCAGGAACGCACGGAGCTCCTGCCCGTCCATCGACGCCAGGGCGGGCTGGACCACCTGGCGCACCACGTGGAAGGCCAGCTCCTGCTCCTTCTCACCGCCCCTGCCCGACAGCACGGTGAACCCCTGCGCCCGGGCGCGGGCCCGGGCCTCGGTCAGCAGGGCCGTCTTGCCCATCCCGCCGGGCCCGGTGAAGGCGAGGAGCCCCCCGCGCGGCGCCTGGGGCACGCCGTCGACGGTGTCCCGCAGGGCGTTCAGCGCCGAGTCGAGCGCCCGGAGCTCCTTGCGGCGCTCGAGCAACGGCCGGGTCTCGGGCATGGGCTGCCGCAGCTCATTCGCCATGTGCCGTACCGCTTCCTGTCGTCGGCCATCGGGAGGCAGCGCGAGCGTACGCCTCCCGGTGACCACCGTTCCGGATTCTGGAACGAGCACGACGAAGAAGGGTGAATGACCTGCCGAAGCCGCGTGAAGTGCGGATTCCGCGGGTACCGTGGCTCGAATGGGCACCCGCCCCGCCGCCCGGCGAAGCGCCCCCTCACCCCAGGGCCGGGGCCGCGGGGTCCGCGTAACGAGGCACGGTGCGGGACCAGTAGTAGCAGCCGCGGATCCAGCCGGCCATGCCTTCCACGTAGCCGACGCCCGAAGGGCTCAACTCCGGTTCGATCTCGGCGTAGACCCTCTCGAACTCGCGGATCGTGCGGTTGATCTGCTGGATGGCCAGGGTGACGGCCACCGGCAGGGGGCACTGGTGGGCCCGCTGGTAGGCGAGGGCAAGGTTGATCATGCCGCCGGACCGCTGCTCCTTGACCGCGGAGAAGAGGTCGGGGATCCACACCGCGGCGTCGGCCGACAGCCGGCTCAGGTGTCGCATGAGCGGGTGATGGAGTTCCCCGGGGGTCAGCTCGCACGGCTGGGCGGCCTCGCACAGCGGGTGGAAGGGCTCGACGCCGGCGGTGAGGGACCGTATCGAGGTGCACAGCCCGGACCGCAGGGGGGAGGGGTGGGTCTGGGCCACCGCCTCGTACAGCAGTCCGTGCACGTACTCACGGCTCTTCCAGGCCCAGCGCGCGGCCTGGGCCGGTGTGCACCGCTCACGGACCCGCCGGTAGAGGTCGGACAGGGCCGCTCCGAGCGCAGTGCCCGGCGGTGCGCCGTCCCGCAGGATCGCGATGCTCTCGCACAGCATGGGCAGCAACTGGCCGGGCCGGTGCCGGCCGACCTCCTCGGCCCGGTCGTCGAAGACGAACTGGTAGGCGATCTGGAGGGCGACGAGCTGGAGGACGCCGGGATCCGCGTCAGGGCTGATGTAGGACGCGAGCTCCGCCGGGCGGGTGTGGGAGATCATGGCCGGGACTCCCGGCTCCTCGCTCAGCCCGGTCGCGTGCAGCCATGGGTCGACCCCTGCCGCGGCGGCCGCTTCGTGAGGACTGCGCCGGAACGGGAACGGCATGTAGAGGTGAGCGTCGATCAGCTCCCCCAGGGTGGTGGCGGGCATCACCGCCTGTGCGACCGCCGCCCTTTCCTCATGTGTGGTGGACACCGTTGTCACCGTCCCTCCGGGTCTTCTCCGGCCCGGACTCCGCCGTCGGGGAGCCGGGCGCGAGCGCCGCGGCGTGCGGCGCGGTGCCGCCCGGTGCGTCCGCGCGTGCGGTGCAGATCATCGTCAGCGACCTAGGCCCCAGCGTCGCCCCGGGGCGCGTAGGTGCGACGCGCCCGGCCGGATGCCGTAGCCGCCAGCGGCCTGCGACGGTCGCGAGGGCCACCGTCATCTCGGCCATGGAGAACAGGTCGCCGATGCACTTGCGGCTGCCGACGGCGAACGGGATCAGAGCCCCGTGCGGACCGGCGGCGGCCTCACCCTCCAGCCAGCGCTCGGGCAGGAACCGGTCGGGCTCGGGGAACGACGCGGGATCGTGGTGCAGGAGATAAGGACTGTAAAGGACCGTGGTCCCCCGCGGCAGCAGCCGTCCGGCCAGCTCCGTCTGCCGGGTCGTGACCCGCGTGAAGAGCCAGCCGGGCGGGGAGTGGCGCAGCGTCTCGGTGAGGACGGACCGGGTGTAGACCAGGCGCGGCAGGTCGTCGGCGTCGGGTAACCGGCCGTCGAGAACGGTGTCGACCTCGGCGTGCAGCCGCCGCTCCGCGTCCGGGTGCCGGGCCAGCAGGCTGAAGGCGGAGGCCAGACACATCGAGGGGCTCTCGGAACCGGTGAGCAGGAGGGACACCAACTGGTCGTGCACCTCACGGTCGCCGACCGGGACCCCGCCGTCCTCGGCCTCGGCGGCGGCCAGCAGGAGCCCCAGCAGATCGTCGCGGGGGGCGCCCCGGCGGCGCTCGGCGACGGCTGCGTCGATGAGTTCGCGCACCCGTTCCACCGCACGCCGGTAGCGGCGGTTCGCGGGCGTGGGGAGACGGAACAGGGCGTCGACCGGAACGACCGTGCGGACGAACAGGCCGCGGACGATGGCGGCGAGGCAGTGCCGCACCTCGTCGGCCGCGGCGGGGGAGAGCGAGTCGGACAACAGGAGACGGCTGATCAGCCGGGTCGTCAGACCCAGCGTGGCCGCACTGACATCGACCCGTTGCCCGGTGCGCCAGTCCCGGCACAGCGACTCCGCCTCCTCGGCCATCACATCCGTCTGCGCGGCGACCCGGGCGGGACGGAAGGTGGGTTGCAGCAGTCGGCGCTGGCGCCGGTGCTGCGCATGGGGGCAGGTCACGACACCGTCACCCATCAGCGCCCGCAGCCTCTCGTACTGCGGCCCGCCCTTGTCGAACGTGCGGGTGTCCCGGAGCATCCGGTGCACCAGGTCCGGGTGACACACCATCCACGCCCGCTGGGGTCCCAGGCGTATCTCGACGAGATCGCCCCGCGCGGGAAGAGAATTCAGAAACTCCAGCGGCCGACGGAACAAGGCGATACCGTGGCCGATGGATGGGAATATGCCTGGAGCAGTACCAACCGTCCATGCCTGTTCCGATTCAGGAACGCAGCCGTTCATGGAATACCACCTGCTTCAGTCGACCTGGAAAAACGGTGACGTTTCACCGACGTGGCGCTTGCCCCATGTCCTGCCCAGTCCAAGCCTGCCGCCGACTAGGCGAACCCTTTCTCCAGGGGGGCGCACAGGTGCACGGGGAAGGCGCTGGGGGAATCACTTCCGATGCACGTCCCGCAACTGGTGTTCTGCTTCCGCCACTCGACCGACCCAGCGTGTCCCGACGTCTTTTCCGTATACACGGATCCGGTGAGGAATGCCGTTGTGAGTGATCCGTCGGCATCCCGTCCGACGGAAGGACGGGATGCCGACGGGCTCGGGTCAGGTACGGCGGTAACTCTCGGGCGGCGCCAGGTACCCGCCCGCCGCCCCACCCGTCTCGATCACGATCTGGTCGACCGCCATTCCCGGATCCACCATGAACACCCTCAGCACGTGCTCACCGGGCGCGGACACCGTCACCCGGGCCGTCAGCTTCTCGACGCCCTCCTCCACATTGCGGGCCCACGCGTCGCCCCGGTTGCCGGTGGCGATCGCCTGGCCGGACAGAACCGCCGGCGGCTGGTCGTCGAGGCCGACCGCGAGACGCCGCTTGCCGCGTTCGTCCAGGGAGGGCAGCCGGAAGACCGTCACCGGGAACGTGCCGGCCGTGGTGAAGCGGACCCGGTACCGCAGCTCCGGTGAGCGGGCGGTGAGGTCCTCGGTGATCGGGGGTGCCGTCGTCGGCACCGCCTCGACGGCGGCCGTACGGCGGCCCAGCCCGCGGACGATCCGCCAGCGCGCCCCGCCCCGCGGCACTGCGCGATCGAAGTGCGCGGCGTCGATCGACACGTAGCCGTGGGCCTCGACGAAGCCGCGGGCCCGCCGGCGGGCCCGCTCCCCGTCGTCGACCACGAGCAGCGGCACCTCGATGCTCCGGCCCGCTGCGGTGAAGGTCAGCGTCGGACGGTGCGTGCCCTCCGGCACGCGTGGCCAGTCGATCTCGGCCCACACCCGGACCTGGTCGGTGAGTTCTCCTCCCGTCGTGCTCAGCCGGATCCACGGGGCGCTCGGCTCGGCGTGCCACTCCAGCGGGAGGAAGCCGGTGTTGAAGACGTCCACGAAACGCCGGTCCCGGGTGTAGGAAGAGAACGACAGCGGGCGGCCGGCACCCGTCTCGTTGCCCTCGGCGGCCACTCCGAGGCCCGACGTCTCCTGCCGGGGGATCCTGGTCACGGCCGGGCGGCCCGGCGCCTTCGGGATCTCGGAGGGGTAGGGGTTGACGATCCCGTCCCACTTCCCGCCCGCGATGCCGGTGTTGTAGCGACGGGTGATCGCCTGCTCCTCGGCGTGCGCCGCCTCGGCGAGGTCCGCGAAGCGGTTCGTTCCGGCGCCACGGCCCTGTCGGACCGCGAGCGCGTTGCGGTCCGCCCAGTAGTACTTCACGTTCATCAGGTACGCGCCGTGGACGGGGTACTCGACCAGCTGGTAGTAGGCGTCCCGGTACGCCTCGGGCAGTTTCGAGCCCAGCCGCCGCGTGCGGTCCAGCAGTTGCTCGTACTCCGACATGCGCCGGCCCGCCTCGTCGCCGTGGTGCACCGTCGAGAAGACCGCCTTGTCGATGAACTCCGGGCGCCGCTGTGCCGCCAGCCGGTAGTACTCGGTGCGGATCGCGGCGATCTCCGGGCCGTACCTCCGGCCGAACTGGCGCCCGGCCCACTCCACGAGGAAGTCCTCGACGTCGCCGGGGCCCCGTCGGTCCACGTCCCAGGCCATGTCCAGGCAGAAGGACAGCCCCGTCTCGATCGACTTGATGTCACCCACATTGAAGATCCACATGCGGTCCGCCCGGTGCTCGTGGACCCGCCGCAGCTCCTGCCACACCTTGCTCAGCTGGGTGGTGTCCAGCCACAGGTAGCTCCGTGGGCGCCCCCAGTAGGAGAGGTGGTAGTAGATGCCGTTGCCGCCGGGGCGCCGGCGCTCGGACTCGTCGGGGAGCTGGCGCATGTTGCCGTGGTTGTCGTCCGGCCAGATCAGCGTGACGTCGCCCGGGACCTCGACGCCCGCGTTGTACAGCTCCAGGACCTCCTTGTACGGGATGAAGATCTGCGGCTCGGCCGCCGGGCCCACTTCCTCGGCCAGGATGCGGCGCTGGTCGGCGATGATGTCGTTCATCACCGCGACCTTCTCCGGGACGGTGGTGGCGTACTTCGTCTCCAGCGCGGAGTCGTGCAGACCGCGCATGCCGATCGTCCAGCTGCTCTCGTAGCCGGCGTTCTGGCGGGCCCGGGCCCGCCAGTAGTCGGAGATGACGGCCGGGTTCACCGTGTAGTCGTAGACCGGCAGGGTGCCGTCGGGGTTGCGGTGCTCCTCGGCCCACGGCTGCCACTCGTGCACGCCGTTGCGCAACATGGCCTCGGGGTGGCTGGAGCCGACCACGATGCCGTAGCGCTCGGCCAGTTCGGGGTTCTCGCGGTGCTTGTTGAAGAAGTCGGAGTAGGGGTGCATCGCGGGCCAGAGGTAGTTGGCCTTCAGGCGGAGCAGCAGTTCGAAGACCCGCTCGTAGGTCTTCGGGCCGATGTTCTTGTCCGGCTCCTGGGTGCGGCGGGACCAGGTGGTGAGGTTCTGCTCGTCGTTGATGAAGACGCCGCGGTAGCGGACGGCGGGCTCCCGGCGGACGAAGGGGCCTGCGGGGACCGTCACCGTGTCCCGGCGGACCACGGGGACGTCGGCCCACCAGTACCAGGGCGAGACGCCGATGCGTTCCGAGGTGTCGTAGACGCCGTAGACCGTGCCGCGGCGGTCGCTTCCGGCGATGACCAGGGCGCGTCCCACGCCGGGCAGCGGGCGGTCCACGACCTGGGTGACGGACGCCTCCCAGCGGCCCTTCACCCGGGATACGTCCAGGCGCCGCTGTGCGATGAGGCGGTCGATCACCGGGCTCGCGCCGATCGTCCCCACCAGGACGAGGAGTTCGGTGCGCGGCGGTACGGTGTGCACGAGCCGCGGCCGCACGCCGCCCACGCGCTCCACATCGGCCTGGAGGTCACCGGCCGCGCGGAGGACGGCCGGGTCGTCCGCCGCGTCCACGAAGACCTCCACGGCGGTGCCGTCCCGGAGCAGGGGGAAGTCGGGGCGGCGGGCCGAGGGGGCGGCCTCGGCGGCGGCGACGGGGAGGAGGGGGGCGGCTCCGGCGGCTGCCATTCCCCGCAAGAAGGACTTGCGGGTCACGGACGGGAACGACGGTCTCTGCGGCACTGGGCACTGCCTTTCCGCGCCGGCTCCGCGGCGGTTCCTCGTACGGGCCGTCGGCGGGCTGCGCGCACAGGGGGTTGGCATGGGCAGGCTAGAAAGCGCTTGCCACGGCACCCTAGGCGAGGCCGTGGGAGGGCGTCCAGATGGGGGCCGTGGGACCGCCGCGGCACGTCGGCACTCGCCGACTGCCCGCTGGGCGGCGGCACTTGACGCATCTGGTGCCGTCGCGCGCCCCGTGGATGATCGGTAAGTTGGCGGCTGCCTCGCCCCCCACGGAAGGTCAACCCGGTGCGCCCTCGACGACTCCGTTCCGCTCTCACCGCCCTCGGCGCCATGGCGACGGCGACCGCTCTGGCCCTCGGCCCGGCCGGCCCGGCCACCGCCGAAACCCAGCGCCCCGTACCTGCCGGCCGGACGGCCGCCGCCCACGGCCTCACTCCGGTGACCGACCTGCTCGTCGAACGGCTGTTGCTGGCCGACAAGGTCGCCGCCGCCAAGTACGGCACGGACACCCCGATCGACGACCCCGCGCGCGAGGCGCAGATCCTGGACGACGTCCGGGCGCGGGCATCCTCCCTCGGGCTCGAACCGGATGCCGTCGCCGCCGCGTTCCGGGACCAGATCGAGGCGAACAAGCTGGTGCAGCGCGCTCTGCATGCCCGCTGGGACGCGCACCCGGGCGAGCGCCCCACCGAGCGCCCCGACCTGGCAAGGGAGGTCCGCCCGGCCCTGGACCGCATCACCACCGGGCTGCTCGCCGCGCTGCGGGACACGGAACGGACCCGGACCGGGCCGTCGTGCGGCCCGCGCCTGGCCACGGCGGTCGGCTGGTCCGCGTACACCCACCGGCTCGACGTCCTGCACCTGGAGGGACTGGGGCGGGCGTTGCCGTCGGTGTGCGCCGGGCCCAGGTAGGCCTCGTCCGTCAGGCAGAACCGCCGGCCTCGACGAACCGGGCCAGGTTCGCCAGGGCCATGCGTGTGCCCGTCTCGTTGTCGGCGGCGGGCACGGCGTCGGGGATGCCCTCGTGGACCATGAGCACGTCGGTGCCGCCTCCCTGAGCGTCGGTCAGCGTGGTCGTCAGCGTCATGGCGCCGCGCAACGCGGGGTCGACGGACTCGAACTCCAGCACCTCGACCACCTGCTCGTCCGGCACCAGCCGCGCGAAGTGACCGTGGTAGGTGTCGGTGTGCGCGGCCGACTTCCCCGAGGCGTCCGGCGCCTCGTAGGTGAGCGACACCCGGAACCTGCCGCCCTCGCGGGCGTCGAACTCGTGCACCTCGCCGCTCATCCCGTCCGGCACGCGCCAGCGCGCGATCGCCTCAGCGCTCACCAGTGCCCGGTACACGGCGGCTCGGGGAGCGTCGACATGACCGGAGGATCGGGACGTGTACATGAGCCCACCCTACGGGGCTCCTGACGGATCCCGGCGGCGTCGCGACGCCCGGCACGCACCGAAACCGCCGCTCACCCACCTCACTCCTGGCGTGAGCTCCACCTTCGGTGAGCCGGAGACGCCGCATGTGGTCATGGAGCCCGGATACGCCCCCTACCAGGAGGAGTTCGAGTTCTGCCGCCACTTCGTGATCACGGTGGCGCTCCGGCTGACCGAGATCAACGCACGCGCTGTACCGCTCTCGTGGCGATGACCCGGCGAGAGAAGAAGTGCGACGCACCGGCGAGAGCCTGGCCGACACCTGGCCGGGCCACGCCGAGGAGTACGAGATGGCTCCCCGGCTCGTCTGCCGGGTCCGCTGCTCGGAAAAGCTTGTGATGCGTCCAAAGCCGCTGGTGATCGACTTGGCGAGCTGTGGGATCATCCCCGATGGATCCGAGGGAGCGGCCAGTGCAATTACGCAACGTGCTACCGGGTGATATCGACGCCTATGTTCGAATGCGGTGTGATCCCGTCATGATGGCCGACCTCGGCGGGGCTCTGCCGCGAGCGGGGATGGCCGACACGGTCCGCCGGGACGCCCAGCAGGCGGCAGCCGACCTTGCGTGGGTCAAGATGATCGTTCCCGATCCGGTTGCCCCGGACGTGGTGGCGGGGACGGTGACCATACGGTTCCGTGACATCGGTGAGGGGCCGATGTCCGAGATCGGCTGGATGGTTCTGCCTGAATTCCAAGGGCAGGGGGTGGGTAAGCGTGCGGTCCGCGCGCTCCTGGAGCAGGCCCGAGACGAGGGCCGCTGGGGTGTCGTGCACGCTTTTCCGGCCATCCAGAACGCAGCGTCCAACGGCATCTGCCGTTCTGTCGGCTTCCGGTTCCTCTCAGAGGCCGACGTGACCTTCGCAGGCCGGACTTTCCTGACCAACCACTGGGCCATAGACCCGGGGACGGATTTGAGCTGATGACCCGGCCGCAAGGCCCTGCTCGTTCTGTTCGGACAGGGCCTTGAGGCCGCACCGTGCTGCGCCTGTGCCGTCCTCGATGTCGGGACGGGCACGGGTGCCGCCGCCGCAGGTGCATCTGAGCGGGGAGCGAAGGTGACGGCGGTGGATGCCGAGCCCGGGATGGTCGTCCGGGCCGCGCTGGCGGCTCCGGAATCGGAGTTTGCCGGTCCGGGCGGTGGATTCGCGTTGCCTCACGCAGCCCTGATGGCACATGGCCAGGCTTGACGTCGCCCTGCTCAAGGCGATGGGCTGAGGCTTCCGTCGTCAAACTGGCCTTGGCCGGTCAGCCATCGACAGCGGTCGGTTTCCTCGGCCAGCCGGGGGTTGCGCCCTTGGGCGAGGCGCCTGGTCAGGGCTGGGTGCCGCCGTCTTCATCGTCGCTATGAGCGCAAGGCCGAGCACTTCCTGGGTTTCGCCGGGATCGCTGCCATCCTGATCTGCTACCGCCGGCTGGACGTGGCGGCCGATTCACACGGTGCCCAGAAAGCCCGGATCAGCCCCATCGAACTGTCGGTGTGCGTCCCGGGCGACGCCGAGCAGCTCTTTCATGGGCACGGCGCGCCGGCTGGTCGCGGAGATGTCCTGGCGCGCCTCGGCAGACCACAACGGCGGGAACAGCGACAGGCCCTGATTGCTGTTCAGCGCCCGGACCTCCTCCTTCCATCCGGTCCAGCGCAGACTGGTGTAGAACTCATCGAGTGCGCCGGACACCAGCCAGGCCAGCCACGTCGAGTGACCGACACCCAAAGCCTCCCAGCGAAGGGAATCCGGGGCGAAGTACACAACCTCGCCAGGGCCGCCGGGACGGCCGACGCCGGCAGGAGCAGCGCCGTTGAGAGCGAAGACGCCGCCCAGCACGTCGTGAGCGACCACCAGCCCGGTCTCCGGTCGCCACGCTGGGTCGAACGCTGCGGGGAACTGATTCACGCGAGCCAGGTTCATCACCTCGTACGCAGCCCCACCGGCGGGGCTGCCGAAGACCCGCAGCCATCCATCGTCCACCAGCAGACCACCGCAGTGCAGTACCACCGCACCCAGGTACGACCCGGCCGTGACCTGCAGCTGAAGAATCGACGCCCTACCCAGATCGCCATCGGGCGGGAGCACCTCTACAGACACCGAACTTGCCTCGAGTGTCGCCCTGAGTTCCGGCCAGGCGGGTTCCTCGACATCGATCAGCTGGCTCAACTCACGCATGCCCGCATCGTCGCACCTGCACAGAGCGTCCCAGCTGGCAGGGTGCTCCGAGAAACTGCCTGCCTGTCGAGATGACCTCTCATTAGCCTGTGGATATGCCGTTCTCACTGCGCCTGCGAGAGATCACCCCCGACAACTTTGAGACTGCGATCAACCTGAGGGTCCGCCCCGACCAGGAACATGCGGTAGCGCCCGTGGTGAAGTCGCTCGCCGAGGCATATGTTCATCCCGGCATCGCGTGGCCCCGGCTCATCAGTGATGACGACGAGGTCGTGGGGTTTCTTATGGCCTTCTTCGACAGCGACTGGAGCGGCAAAGGCATCGACTTTCGCTCCGGCCTGTGGCGTCTCAACATCGCAGACGGAAAGCAGGGCCGGGGCTACGGACGCTTCGCGGTGGAGTCCGTGGCCGCCGAGATCCGGCGCAGGGGCGGCACACGTCTGACCACCAGCTGGGTCCCCGGAGCGGATGGTCCAGCAGGCTTCTACCTGGCACTCGGATTTCGACAGACTGGAGAGATCAGCGAGGGTGAAACGGTGGGGGTGCTGGAGCTGGACTGAACCGGAGTGCCGCCTCCGAGTCGCCAGTCCCGCTGGGCACGGAATAAGACGTCATCTCAAGCGGTGACTCATGGCATAGACAGGCGCTGGCAGGCGTGCTGTGGGGAGGGTCGGATGTCGTGGTGAGCGATTACTGGACACCCGCGCATCAAGCGGTTGAGCAGGAGGATGCCGAGGCCCTGGCCCGGTTGCTGGCCGCTGGTTCCGATCCCGACGAGGTCTTCAGCAACATGACGCTGCTGACGCACGCGATCGACGCCGAGGGTGACGGCTCCCTGCAGAGCGGGCAGCCGTTGACGGTGCACACCACGGCCGTGTTGCTGGCCTTCGGAGCTGATCCGGAGCTCGCAGACCCAGACGGCCGCACACCCATGGACACAGCCAATCACTACGGCCACGACGTGGCCGTGAAACTGCTGCAGGCCCACATCAGCAGACGAGCCGCCGATACCAGATGAGGGTGCAGGCGATGCTGGTGAAGGCGAGGAAGTGCTCGGCCTGGCGCTTATAGCGGCGGTGCAGGCGACGTCACCCAGACCGCCACGCCACCGTTCGCGCCACAGTCCCCCATAGGCCGAGGATTTTCTGGCCTTCGCCGGTATCGCGGCCACCCTGACGATCTGCGCCAGGCAGCGAGCCGACTACTTCGTAATTGAGAGTTCAATAGCTGGGCTGGCCGCTGCGCGACTCAGACGCCGGGATGCGCCTGGCCGATCCGGGCGGAACCCGGCGAACGCTCAGCCGTAACCGTTTCGCACAGGACGGTTACCAGGGCCTGGACGGCGGGCGTGGCGCGGTCGGTGGGCCACAGCAGGCCGTAATCGATGGTAGGTGCGTCGCGGAACGGAACGAACGCGATACCGGGGCGAGCGTGATACGCCTCGGCACGGGCGGCCACAGGTGCTACGCCGTGTCCGGCGGCGACGTGGGAGAGGACCTCGGCCCAGTAGCGCACGGCGCGTCCGCGCGCGATGGGCTGCCCGCCGGGTGTGTGGGTGGGCAGGTGGCACTCGAGCCAGTAGGAGGGGAACTCGGCCGCGAACGTGATGAGCGGGGCACGCGCGAGATCCTCCTGACAGACAGTGTCCTGCCGGGCCAGGGGGTGCTGTGCGGGGACCATGAGTGCCCTTGGTTCTGTGAAGAGCACCGGTCCGGCCGTCAGATCCGCCTCGCGTACGGGGAACTCGCTGATTTGGACGTCAAGTTCACCGGAGCGCAGCGGCCCGTACGGGTCGGCGAACTGGGTTTCCTGGGCCTCGACGGTGCACTTCGGGTGCCGCGCGGAAAGGACCGCACCCGCACGCAGGACGGCGTCGGCCACCCACGGGGTGGAGTAACCCACCCGGAGGGGGCCCGCGATGCCACGCGCGGCTACGACGGCCCGCCGGTATGCCAGTTGTATCTGCCGGTGTGCGGGCAGGAGGTCATCACGCAGCTGCGCACCGATCGCGCTGAGTGTGACGCGGCGGCTGGTACGCAGGAACAGCTGTGCGCCGATGCGCCGTTCCAGGCACTTGACGACTTGGCTGACCCGGCCCGGGCTGCACCGCAGTCGATCGGCGGTACGGCCGAAGTGCAGCTCCTCGGCGAGTGTCAGGAAGACCTCGGTCTCCTGTCGTTCCAGCACAGCATCCTCATCGTTGAACCTGACTAAACAGTTCTTCGCGGATCCTACGTTGATGCGTACCGGTCCGGCAGGAGATCGTCTTCAGGCAGGCAGCTGACGCAACCGTCTGCCGGGCTCCGACCGTTTCGTGAAGCCGCGACCAAGCCTTGCCCAGACCCATTGGAGACTTTGGATGCGTACCTTGATCAGCACTGCCTTCGTCTCGCTCGACGGCGTTGTGGAGGCACCGGGCGGCGAGCCCGGCTACCGGAACTCGGGCTGGACGTTCAAGGACATGGAGTTCCTCCCGGAGGCATTCGAGATCAAAGGCCAGGAGCAGAAGCAAGCCACCGCGATGCTGATGGGCCGGGTCAGCTACGAGTCCTTCAGCCTTGTGTGGCCGGACATGGAGGATTTCGCCGACTACAAGGTGATGCCCAAGTACGTCGTCTCCACCACCCTCATCGAGGACACCTTGGTGTCGAACTGGGGCGAGACCACGATCCTGCGCTCACTCGACGACGTCGCCGCGCTGAAGGAGACCGAGGGCGGCCCGATCATCGTCCATGGCAGCGCCTCCTTGAACCAGGCTCTTTCGGATGCCGGCCTGATCGACCGTTACCACCTGCTCGTCTTCCCGCTCCTGCTGGGCAAGGGCAAGCGCCTGTTCAGCGCCACTGACAAAGACACCCAGAAGTTGAGGCTTGTCGAACATGAGACGTACGCAAACGGCCTGCAGAAAAGCGTGTTCGACATGGTTCGGTGACCACTCGCGCACCCACCAACGCTCACACGCGACATCACCTGGAATCATGCCCGCAGGCTTTATCCCGGTGATCCCGCCAGCGACCACCCCGCTGCGGCGTCCGGTCCGGTGGCGACCGCTCGATCCGCGCCCACTGTGCGTCAGTCAACGGCACACCCGGACCAACGCCCGACTGATCGAACGAAACTCCCTAAGCACCGTCGCCCGCCCCGTTCGGCAGGGGCGGTTCCGTGTCGAGGCGGCGCAGTTCCTCGTCGGTGAGGAGGCGGGAGCGGAGCAGGAAGCGAACGCCCTCCGGGGCCTCCAGCGAGAAGCCGCTGCCGCGGCCGGGGACCACGTCCACGGTGAGATGGGTGTGCGACCAGTACGTGAACTGGTCCGCGCTCATCCAGAACGGGGTGTCCCCGGCCACGTGCCCCAACAGGACGTCCGAGGCGCCGACCCGGAACTCGCCGCGCGGGTAGCACATCGGGGCGCTGCCGTCGCAGCAGCCGCCGGACTGGTGGAACATCACCGGCCCGTGCGTCCCGGTCAGCCGCCGCAGCAGTTCCTCGGCGGCGGGGGTCAGTTCGACACGTCCTGTGCGCACGGTCATGTGGTCCTCCTGACGGCGGGGTCGGTGACCGGTCCGGATCGCGAGTCGTCCAGTATCCGCCCGAGGGCGGGCAGGAGGCCACAGGGCGGAAGCGGTACCGCCCCGGCCGAACCGACGCCGGCTACAGCAGGTCTCGGGGGACCTTCTCGTTCCAGGTGCGGGAGAAGACCCGGCGGTCGGCCTCGTACGCGTCGAGGGTCGCGTCGACGAAGAAGTCCGTCTCGTCGCACGTGAGCCGGGTGCTGGTGACCACCCGCACGTCCCAGTCGTCCCGGCAAAACCGCATGGTCCACGTGGACTCGCCGCCGACCGAGGTGAAGTCGTCGGCGACCGCCGTGTAGCGCTCGTGGGCGCGGCGGCCGGCCTCCAGGCCGATGTCCTCGAAGCGGACCGTGCCCCGGTCCTTCACGATGTCCAGCTCGGAGCGGTAGCCGATCAGATCCCGCTTGACGTCCCAGCGCTCCTCCGGGGGCGTCACCTGGGTCATGGCGAGCGGGGGAGTGCCCTCGGGTTCGCCGAAGGGCGACGACGGCACCTCGTCGGGCTCGTCCACCGGCCGCACCGGCAGGGTGAGCGTGCTGGAGTGCTCGTGGACGCCGAGCAGGGCCGGCTTGGGCGCGGGCCAGGCCAGCGGCCAGTAGGACGTCGACAGGGAAAGCCGGATGCGGTGGCCCGGCGGGAACGCCTGCGCCACACCGTTCAGCGGGATGGTGGCCCGGTAGCGCCGGCCCGGCTCCAACGGCTCGGGGGATTCGGCGCTGTCACGGCGGGTCAGGTTCAGGATGCCGTACGAGACGCGGGTCGCGGCGCCGTCGGGGCTCACGTCGGACAGCCGCGCGGCCACCAGGGCGACCGGCTCGCTGACCGTCAGGTCGAGCTCCACGCTCGGCGAGCCGAGGATCTCCACCGGCTCGGTCAGCGGCTCGCTGTCGAAGACGAGCGAGCCGCCGTCCTCCTCCCGCTGGTCGTAGGGCAGGTCCGGGGGCGCGTTGTAGGAGGCCCACTTGCCCGCGAACTGGCCGACGGACAGCGGCGAGCGCACGGTCATCGCCGCGCCGCCCTCGGCGGGCACAGCCGTGGCGTCCTGCGCGGGACCGATCGTGTGCCGCGTGAGCGGGTGCGTCTCGGGCCGGATGTGCGGCGACGGCCAGTCCGGCTCGCCGACCCAGCGACCCGGCCGTTCCTCGTAGGACGTGGAGGGCGGCACGCTGTCCTGCATCCAGGCCAGCAGCATGGGGCCGTCCATGACGCCGTTGTCGACGCCCTTGAGCCAGTGGTCCCACCACCGCACCAGCTCCTGGAGGTAGCCGATCGCCGGGCCGGGCTCCCCGAGGTGCGGGAACTTGTGCGACCAGGG
The DNA here is from genome assembly GCF_040637495.1 of Streptomyces sp. NPDC029044. NCBI lineage: Bacteria > Bacillati > Actinomycetota > Actinomycetes > Kitasatosporales > Streptomycetaceae > Streptomyces > Streptomyces sp. NPDC029044. Next base: position 139,949 of record NZ_JBEZWN010000008.1, on the reverse strand, counting down.
TCCGATCAGCCCCTTGCGGGGTACGTCCAGGTTCCCGAGCAGCCGGGTCACGGCGTTGGAGTAGCCGTCCGCCCAGCCGCTGGAGGCCAGCACCGGGCAGCGCACGCTCGTGTAGTCCTCGCACACCGAGGCGTGCCGCCAGTAGTCGTCGCGCCGCTGGTGACGCAGCCACTCCAGCACCCAGGGCTCGGTGTTCTCCAGCCGCTCGTGCCACATCCCGCGCCAGCGGTCACCGACCACGGCCGGGTCGGGCGGGCAGGTGCCGTAGGCGAACATGGTGCCCGCCTCGGCCAGGTTGTCCGACAGCAGGGCGCCGCCCATGTAGTGCATGTCGTCGGCGTGCCGGTCGTCGGTGAACGAGGCGATGGCGATGGCCTTCAGGCTCGGCGGCCGGCGGGCCGCCACCTGGAGCGCAGCGAACGCGCCCCAGGAGATGCCCATCATGCCCGTGCCGCCGTCGCACCAGTGCTGCTCCGCCAGCCAGGCCAGGATCTCCTCGGCGTCCGCCTGCTCCCGCTCCAGGTACTCGTCGCGCAGCACGCCTTCGGAGTCGCCGGTGCCGCGCAGGTCGACGCGGACACACGCGTAGCCGTGCCCGGCGAGGTAGGGGTGGTGGACCGAGTCCCGTACGGCCGTCAGGTCGCGCTTGCGGTACGGGATGTACTCCAGCACCGCCGGCACCGGCTCCTGGTCCGAGGAGGTGGGCCGCCAGATGTGCGCGGAGAGCCGGACCCCGTCGGACATCGGGATCGTGACGTGCTCCTCCTCCTTCGTCTCGTACGGCAGATTGGTCACGTAACGCATGGAACCCACGTGCTCCTCACTTCTCGGCTGCGTCGGCTTCGGCCGGGGCGTCCTCGAAGGCCAGGCCCAGGGCCGCCACGCAGTGGTCGAACTTCTCCCGCAGCTCCGCCTCGTCCGCGCCGCCGGTGTAGATGTGCGCCAGCTCGTAGCTGTAGCTGTCCTGACCGGGGAGGTCCGAGAGCCGGTCGCCCTGCGTGGGAATCACCTCGATGCGCACGCCCGGGGTCTCCCGCTCGATGCGGGCGATCTCCTCGGGGCCCGGCGCCCGGCGCACCACGCCGTCGGTGAACCAGCGGTGGTACCACTTCGCCGCCATGGCGTACTCGCCCTCGCGGTGCGGCATGTGCGGGTCCTCACCCAGGGCGAGACGGACCATGCAGTGGTGGTTGGGCACGCCGTCGACGTACTGGAACAGCTCCGCGTGCGACTGGGAGTGCCGCGGGTTGATCTCCAGCAGGTTGATCTCCTGGGTCCGCGGGTCGTAGAAGTACTCGATGCTGAAGGTGGCCGAGTCCATCCCGATCTGCCGCATCACGCGCTCGCTGACGTCGTGCAGCTGCGCGATGACCGGCGGTGGCAGTGTCGAGGGGTACTGGTGGCGCAGGAAGCAGGGGGAGTCCGGGTACTGGATGGAGTCCAGGACCCCGTAGACCGTCACCTCGCCCTGATGGACGTAGCCCTCGACGGCCACCTGGACGCCGGACATGGACTCCTCCGCGAGGCAGACCCGGCCGCCCACGCCGTTCATCTCCGGCGGCAGGTCGATGCGTTCGAGGATGTGCTCGAAGGGGCGGCCGATGCGGGACATGCCCTCGCGGATCTCGGAGACCGCCTTGCGGAACTCCTCTTCGTCACCGACGCCGAAGGCGAGTTCCGAGGAATACGACAGGGCGGGCTTGAGCCACATCGGGAAGGTCACGTCATCCGGCGGGCGCGGCGGCTCGGCCGACAGGTCGACCTGCCCGAAACGCGGGTGCCGGTCGGTCACCTTCTGCTGCTCCAGCCGGCTCCAGTACTTGTGCTCGCACTTGACCACCGATTCCAGGCTGGTGCTGCGGGTGCCGTAGCGCTCGCTCAGCATCGGGACGAGGGTGCTGACCGGGAAGTCCCAGTAGCCGACGATCGCGTCGATGCTGCCGTCGAACGCGTCGAGCACGCCCTGGGCCTTGTCGAGCAGCGTGGGCAGGTGCACTTCACCGACCTGGAGCTCCTCGATCGTCAGCAGCTGGTGAAAACGCAGCCGGTCGGCTCCCGGGACCTGCTGGAGCGTGGGCAGATTGGCCTCGTCGAGTCCGATCACGAAGACGTTCTTCACCGTCTCGTCAGACACGGTTCTCCTTCCGGCGAAGTACGGCCCGGAGGCCGGCTTGCAAGATCCTCGGAGTACCCGTCGTGCCTGCCGGCATTCCGGTCCGGGCATCGCACCCGTTCCGGGCGGCCGGGACATGCCCGCCGCCGTCCTGGGAACGCGGCCCGGGCAAGGAGGGCGCGTCCGGTCGAGCGGGCCGCGCCGACTCCGACCACGGTGATCGACTACGCGGCGTCCAAGGCGGCGCTGATCACGCTGACCAAGTCCGTTCCCACGCGTCTGGCCAAGCGCGGGGTGCGGGCCAACGTGGTCGCGACGGGCCCGACATGGACACCGCTCAACGAGGCCGATCCGCACATGCCGCCGGACGGGCTCGCCCACGTCGGCAGCGAGGCCCCGCTGGAGCGCGCGGCCCAGCCCGAGGAGATCGCGGGGACGTACGGCTACCTCGCCTCCGAGGCCGACTCCGGCTACACCGTCGGCGAGGTCATCGCGGTGACCGGCGGCATCGTCGACACGCGGCAGTCCGGCTCACAGCGCGGCGGGCAGGGGCTGCTCCGCCCAGATGGTCTTGCCCGTGGCCGTCTGGCGGCTGCCCCACCGCTCGGCGAGCTGGGCGACGAGCAGCAGGCCCCGGCCGCCCTCGTCGAAGACCCGGGCCCGGCGCAGGTGCGGCGCGGTGTTGCTGCCGTCGGACACCTCGCAGATGAGCGTCGAGTCGCGGATCAGCCGCAGCTCGATGGGCGCGCCGCCGTACCGCAGCGCGTTCGTGACCAGCTCGCTGACGATCAGTTCGGTGGCGAACTCCGCCTCCGTCAGGCCCCATTCGGCCAGCTGCTCACCCGCCATCTTGCGGGCCCGGGCCACGGCCGCCGGTTCCGGCGGCAGCTGCCAGGTGTGGACCTTCGCGGGGTCGAGAACGGCCGTCCGCGCCAGCATCAGCACGATGTCGTCCTCGGACCGGCCGGTCAGCACCGTGCGCAGCACCCGGTCGCAGGTCTCGTCGAGCGTGCCCCCGGGGGTGCTCAGCGCTCGGTGCAGCAGGCCGATCCCGACCTCGATGTCATGGTCGGGCGCCTCGATCAGACCGTCGGTGTAGAGGACGAGCAGGCTGTTCTCCTCCAGTTGCACCTCGGAGGATTCGAACGGCAGGCCGCCCAGACCCAGCGGCGGCCCGGCCGGCAGATCCAGGAACCGTACGGCGCCCCCAGGGGTGACCAGCGCGGGCGCCGGATGCCCGGCGCGCGCCATGGTGCAACGCCGGGACACCGGGTCGTACACCGCGTATAGGCAGGTGGCGCCGACCTGTCCCGAGGCCTCCCGCTCGCCGCGCACCTCCGGGCCCTCCTCCCGGTCCAGCCGGATGACGAGGTCGTCCAGCTGGGTGAGCAGCTCGTCGGGCGCGAGATCGACGTCCGCGAGCGTCCGCACGGCCGTCCGCAGCCGGCCCATCGTGGCCGACGCCTGGATGCCGTGGCCCACCACGTCGCCCACCACCAGGGCCACGCGGGCGCCCGACAGCGGGATCACGTCGAACCAGTCGCCGCCGATGTCCGCGCCGGCCCCGGTGGGCAGGTAGCGGTAGGCGACGTCCATCGCCGCCAGCTGCGGGGGCCGCTCGGGGAGCAGGCTGCGCTGGAGGGCGAGCGCCGTGCGGCGTTCGCGGGTGTACCGGCGGGCGTTGTCCACGCTCACCGCGGCCCGGGCGACGATCTCCTCCGCGAGCAGCAGGTCGTCCTCGCTGAACCACTCCGGCGTGCGGTGCCGGAGGAAGTGCACCAGGCCCAGCGTCACCCCCCGGGCGCGCAGCGGCACGATCATCACCGAGTGGATCAGGTGCCGGGACACGGTCTCGGCGCGGGCGGGGGAGGACTCGAGCCACTCCCGCAGCTCCGGGTCCCCGGGCCGGTGCCGGACGCCCCGGCCGGCGCTCAGCGTCCGCAGCGGCAGCGTCCCCACCGGGTAGCGGGTCGTCTCGCCCGAGGCGACCACCGACTCCGGGCAGCCCTGGAGCACCGACCGCTGTGCGGTGCGCCGCACGGTGACCGGTGCGTCCGGCGGCAGCGGTCCCGGCTCGTCGCCCAGGGCTACGGACTCCAGCAGATCCACGGTCACGAAGTCCGCGAAGCCCCCGCTCACGGCCACCTCGGCCATCTCCTCGGCCGTGCGGGTCACGTCCAGGGTGCTGCCGATGCGCAGACTGGCCTCGTTGAGCACCGCAAGCCGGCGGCGGGCCCAGTACTGCTCCGTCGTGTCGAACACGGTCGCCGACATGCCGTGGACCGCGCCGGTCTCGTCCTTCAGCGGCGACAGGAACATGGACCAGGCGTGCGGCCGGGTCTGGCCCGGGGCCTTCGCGTGCTCCTCGTGGAAGATCATCTCGCCGGTGCGCAGGACCTCGCGCTGGAGGCGGTCGTACTCGTCGAAGGGCGGGTTCGGCTCGATCTCCCACAGGGTCAGGCCTTTCATGTCCGCCACGGACCTGCCCATGACCCGGGTCATGATCTCGTTGGCGGCCACCAGCCGGGCGTTCCGGTCGTACACCGCCACCGGCACGGGGAGCTGGGCGAGTGTGAGGTCCCACAGCGGCGGCAGGCTCCCGTGCTCGGCCGGGGCCGCCGTGTAGACGGGCACGGTGCCGGTCACGAGCCAGAGCCGCCCGCCTTCGCCGTCGGCCAGTGGCGTCCCCTGGAGCCGGACTACGACGCGGTTGCCGTCCCGGTGCCGCAGGGCCACCTCTCCGGCCCAGCGCCGCCCGTCGGCCGCGTGCCGCCGCGTGGACTCCGGGAGCCGGGCGGCGAGCAGGTCGGTGACGGGCTTGCCCAGGAGCTCGGCGGGTTCGTAGCCGAGCAGACGGCGAGCGCCGTCGCTCCACACCATGATCGCCCCGTCGGCGTCGACGACGACCACCAAGTCCTCCGGTACGCGTCCCTCCACGGTGCCTCCGGGTGTGCCGCCCCAGTCTGCTCACGCTTCCCTGCACCGATTGTCCCGCTCCCGACTCGCTGAGGCTCGTCTGCCGAGAGGCGCTGCGGTGACCAGCCCGAACACCCGGACGGCCGTGCGGATCGCCTGATCGAGCACCCGCCGGGACCGTCAGCCGGCCAGGCGCTCCACCAGCAGGAACCCGCCGATGACGATCATCATCGCGCCGGAGAGACGGGTCACCGCCCGGGCCGCGGCGGGCCTGGTCCTCAGGACCGTGCGGGCCAGGACGCCGACGGTGAGGTAGACGACGGCGCAGGCGGTCATGTGCAGCGAGCCGAGCAGGCCGGTCTGGCCGGCGACCGGCCAGGCCCCCGCGGGGTCGATGAACTGCGGGAACAGGGAGAAGTAGAGCAGCAGGGCCTTGGGGTTGAGTCCGCTGATCCCGATGCCCCTGAGCATGACCCGCGCACGGGAGGTGCCCTCGGGGGCCACCTCCGCCCCGGAGGCCGTCAAGGCGGCCGGCTGCCGGAGCACTCCCCAGCCGAGCCACACCAGGTAACCGGCGCCGGCCACGGTGAGCGCGGTGAGCAGCGTCGCGGAGCTCGCCACGATCACCACAAGCCCCGCCACGGCGAGCAGGGTGTAGCCCGCGTATCCGGCGACCAGCCCGGCGACCGCCGGCACGACCGACCGGTCCCGCAGGCCGGACGTGATCGCGTAGGCCCAGTCCGCGCCGGGGGTGAATATCAGCAGCAGATCCACTGCCAGGAAGGCCGCCAGCGTGGTCGTGTCCATCGATCGTTCCCTCTCACATGCGGTGGTGCGAGAGGAAGGTTAGGCCGGATCGAACCGAAGGTGTTCCCTTCTTTTCTCCTTGATCGCGGTCTCTGAGGCAGAATCTTCTCCATGGATGCCCTGGACCGGAAAATTCTTACCGAGCTTCAGCTGGACGGCCGTCTCACGGTCACCGAGCTGGCCGCGCGCGTGAAGCTGAGCGTCTCGCCCTGCCACCGCAGGCTGCGCGACCTCGAACGCGAGGGTGCGATCCGCGGATATCGCGCGGTGGTGGACCCGTCCGCCGTGGGCCTCGACTTCGAGGCGCTCGTCTTCGTCACCATGCGCCTGGAGGACGCCGACACGGTCTCCGCGTTCGAAGAGGCCGTGGCCGCCGTCCCGCACGTGCTCCAGGCCCAGCGGCTGTTCGGCGACCCCGACTACCTCCTGCGGGTGGCCGCCACCGACCTGACCGCCTTCCAACGGCTCTACGACCAGCAGCTCGCCCGGCTCCCCGGCGTCCAGCGCCTCAACTCCACCCTCGTCATGAAGCACGTCGTCGACGACCGCCCGCTGCCCGAGTGAGCGGCCGGCGGCCATCGCGCGGGCGGTGCGCCTCAGCCGCCCAGTCCCCCGGCGAACGGCATCGACCGCCACTGCTCGACCGCCGGCTTGAGCGCGTCCACCAGCAGGGGCAGCTGTGGCGCGAGTGCGAGGCAGGCCACCGCGCGGGACATGCCCACCGCGTTGACGACCCGCAGCACGTCCTGGTCCAGCCGGCGCAGCCCCAGCCGCCCGGCCGCCGCGTCGTAAGCGGCCTCGCACTCGGGGCCGAGGGCCGCCAGGTCCCACTCGACCGGCCCGAGCGTGGTCAGTTCGAAGTCGGAGTACAGGACGCCGTCCGGGCCGGAGACGATGTTGGCCGCCGGGGCGTCCCCGTGGACCGGCTGCAACCCGATGCCGGGGAACACCGCCTCGAACCCCGCGCGTGAGGCGACGACCGGCTCCAGCACCTCCCACTCGCGCCGCGCCCGGTCCAGATCGGCCGGCTCCAGGAGATCGGGGCGGGCTGCGAGCGCGGCAAGCCCCTCGGTCACGAACCTCGGTTCGGCCGCGGAGAGGAACGGCAGCTCACCCGGGTAGGAGCGCAGCGCGGCGTGCAGGTCGGCGACCAGGCCGGCCTGACGCACGAAATCCGGCTCGGCGCTCTGGTCCAGCTCGACGAACTGCCAGAACGTCATCGAGAACCCGTCCCGCAGCACGGGCTCCCGCGGGACCAGCGGACTCGGCGGGATCACCGGGTGTCCCTGATCCGCGAGCCACCCCGCCACGGCCAGCTCCTGCCGCTGCCGGGCGGCCTGGGAGCCGGCGTCGGCGTACGACGGCAGGACGGTCGGCACCCTGACCACCACGGGTGACGGAGCCAGGTGCACCACGACGGAGAACACGTCGTAGACGACCCTCGCGTCGGCCACGTCGAGCCCCAGATCGCGCCCCGCGGCGACGGCGGCGGCGAGAGCACGGGAGGTGCGGGCGGACATCTGATCAGGTGTCATGAACCCTTCCATGGCGCCGATGCTGTCACGCCGGACACCGGCGACGCATCCGGTTAAGACCCGGCGCCGGCTGTGCGCCCCGGATCAACAACCGGTGCGCTGCGGGGCAATCGGCCCGCCCGGGCCCGCCCTAGCGTGGCCTGGTCCCTTGCACCGGCTCCACCGCGTCACTGTCCGCGGCCGAACGGGGGGAGCGCTGGCAGGTGAGCCGCACCTTCATCCCGCTCGACGTACGACTCCTCGAAGACGATCCGTCGCCCGGCAGCATCGTCAGCAACCGTCTGGGTTCCTTGCAGGTCTCGCAGGTCGAGGCCGGTCCGCAGGTCGTGACGCGCAGCAGGAAGCTGATCGCCCGGGACGGCAAGGAGTTCCTCATCCTGACCCTGCAACGGCGGGGCGGTGCTCTCAAGGAGCAGGACGGCAGGGAGGCACGCATCGGACCGGGCGACTTCTCCCTCTCCGACTCCTCCCGGCTGTTCCGGAAGAAGGTGGAGAACGCGTTCTGCTTCACCTCCTTCCACTTCCCCCGCCAGGATCTCCGGGTGCGCGACGCGGACCCGCGGGCGCTGACCGCCACGGCGTTCTCCGGCCGGGAGGGCAGCGCCGCCCTGGTGGCCACCTACTTCGCACGGCTGGCCCGCGAAGCGGCGCACCTCGACGCCGTCGCCGGTCGGCAGTACGCCGCCACGGCGCTGGACCTGCTGGCGCTGCTGATCGCCGAGCGGTCCGGCCGTTTCACCCCCCAGGCCCCGGAGGCCGCGGCGGCCACCCTGGTGCGCGTCAACGACCACATCCTGCGCCACCTCGCCGACCCCGGCCTCGCACCGCCCGCGATCGCCGCCGCGCACTTCGTCTCGGCCCGTTACCCGCACAAGCTGTTCCGGTCGGAGGGCGTGACGATCGGGGAGTGGATCCGGACGCAGCGGCTGGAGCGGTGCCGCCGGGATCTGCTGCGCTCCCCGGCCCTCGGGGACGGGGTCGCGGCCGTCGGCCGGCGCTGGGGGTTCACGAGCCCCAGCCACTTCAGCCGCGCCCTTCCGCGCGGCCTACGGAATGGCGCCCCGCGAATGGCGGCTCCACGGACTGGCCGGCGGCGCGACGACAGATGCGGGGGAGCGGGAACATCCCGGCGGAGCGGCTCGTTGCCCCTGAGTTCGCCCACGTCCGAGTCCGCCCGTGTCGCCGACCCAGGGAGCATCGTGCCCGAGACCACGCCCGACCCGTCCACCGTTCTGACCGCGCCCCCGGCCCTGAGCGCGCAGGCCGAGCGGCTGATCGAGCTCGGGGTGCACGAGATCGCCGGCCTGTCCGCCGAGGAGATCCGCACGTTCGCCGCGCGGGCCGAAGCCGGGGCCGACGGCCGCGATGCCCTGCTGGCCGTGCACCCGGACCGGGCCCCCGCCTCGGCCCTCGCGCCGCTGCTCCGCCGCGACGGCAAGCCGGGCTTCGTCGTCGTCGACATGCCCGACGTCGACGAGTTCGCCCCCTCTTCCCTCGAACTGCCGGACGCCCCGCTCTACCTGGTCCACGGCATCGACCGCGGCGACCACATGGCCAACTGGTCCCCGGACGAGGCCCTGCCCGCCCTCACCCAGGAGGACCGCACCCCGCTGGTGCTCACCGAGGGCATCCACTGGGTGCTCCAGCAGCCCGAGGCCCTGGAGCGGAACCTCTGCTTCATGACCATCGGCTCCCGGCTGCGCAAGCCCAACGGCAGCTTCGACGCCCGCACTCCCGCCATCTGGATCAGCAACGGCACCGGCCGGGACGGCCGTGAGCGCCGCAATGCGCCCAAGGTCGGCTGGTGCTGGTGGAACAACCGGCACACGTGGCTGGGCTTCGCCTCCACGACGGGCCGTCGGGGCTGAGTCCCGTCACTGCGCGAACCGGGTGAGCGGCGCCGGCCTCCCCGCGGTGAGCGCGGCGAGACCCGCGCGGGCCTCGTCCCGCACGTCCGCGGGCGCGCGGTCCTCCAGGGCGAGCGCGGCCCGGTACTCCGCTGCCGCCTCGGCCCGCTCGCCGAGACACGCCAGCGCGTGGGCCAGGTGCAGGTGCACCTGGCCCGCCTGCTTGTGCCGTCCGCGGGCGTCGAACTGCCCGCGGACGCGACGGCTGTGCCGCAGCGTGCGCAGCAGCCGGCCGAACGGCGCCGTGATCCCCACCCCAGTGCCCACCGCGCGATGATACGTCCGGCCCATGACGCCTTCTCATTCGGTGATGTATCAACCATGCCTACACTTCCCCCATGGGAGAGACGGTGGGATGGCTGACACCGGAGGAGCAGCGCGCGTGGCGCGGCTTCGTCCGGCTGCACGAGCGGCTCGGGGGGCGGCTGGGGCGTGTGCTCCAGTCGGAGTCGAAGGTGTCGCCTGCGGATGTCGCGGTGCTGGTGCTTCTCACGGGCAGTCCGGACGGGCGGCGGCGCCACCAGGACCTGGCCCGGGCGCTGGAGTGGGAGAAGAGCCGGACGTCCCACCACATCGCGCGGATGGCCGCACGGGGCATGGTCGTCCGGGAGGAGTGCCCCGAGGACGGGCGCGGCGCGTTCGTGGTGATCACGGACGCCGGGCGCGAGGCGATCGAGGCCGCCGCGCCCCGCCACGCCGAGGCGGTGCGTGACCTGTTCTTGGACCATGTCACGCCCGCCGAACTGCGGGTGCTGGCAGAGATCTCCGAGCGCGTCATCCGCGCGATGGACGAGGACCCGTCCTGAGCCGGCAGGAGCAGGGCGGATGAGCGTGGCGCCGTCCGCGCCCCGACGTCGGTGCCCTCAGGGCCGATCCGCCGCGTGCGGCCGTACCGGATGTCGGCTCGGGATCGACACCCGGTCGAACGCGCCGATGGTGATCACCACCCAGATCGCGGCGGAGATCTGATCCTCGGTCAGCATCTGCCGGGCTGTCGCGCAGGCGTCCGCCTGTGCTGGGGTGTCCGCCGGATCGTTCGCCGCCTCCGCGAGTTCGAGCGCCGCGCGTTCGGCGGGGGTGAACACGCTGGTGTCCCGCCAGGCCGGCAGCACCGCCGGCCGCTGTGGCGACTCGCCCGCGCGCTGGGCCTTGCCGGTGTGCAGGTCGCTGTGGCCGCCAGTGTGCCTCCGTGGCATCATAGTTGATGTGACAACTAGAGTGGGGGAGAGGTGGTCCCGGTGAGCAATGTCGAAACCGACCCGGCCGCGCTGAGGTGCGGAACGGCCGCCGACGGCGACCGTCCGGCCACGGCATCCCGGGTGGACGTGCTGTCGGCGCGTGAAGTGCCCCTGGGCGGACCGCGGGCCCTGCTCGTGCGCCGGACACTGCCGCAGCGGGCCAGGACACTGATCGGAGCCTGGTGCTTCGCAGATCACTACGGCCCGGTCGACGCCGGTGCGACGGGCATGGACGTGCCCCCGCATCCGCACACCGGCTTGCAGACGGTGAGCTGGCTGTTCAGCGGGAAGATCGAACACCGCGACTCCCTCGGCACCCACGCCCTGGTCCGGCCCGGCGAGATGAACCTCATGACCGGCGGGTACGGCATCGCCCACTCGGAGGTCTCCACCCCGGACACCACCGTCCTGCACGGCGTCCAGCTGTGGGTGGCACTGCCCGAAGAGCACCGGAACGCCGCCCGCGACTTCCAGCACCACGTCCCGCGGCCCGTGCGGGCCGACGGCGCCGAGATCAAGGTCTTCCTCGGCTCGCTCGCCGGCAGCACCTCACCGGTGCGGACGTTCACACCCCTGCTCGGCGCCGAGATCGTCCTCGAACCGCACGCGACGCTCACCCTCGCCGTGGACACCGCCTACGAGCACGGCCTCCTCGTCGACAGCGGGGACGCCCGCCTCCTCGGCACCCCGCTGCGCCCGGCGGAACTGGGCTACGTCCCTCGTGGCACCGACACCCTCACGGTGTCCAACGAGTCCGACGCTCCCGCGCGTACCGTCCTGCTCGGCGGCCCTCCCTTCGAGGAGGAGATCGTCATGTGGTGGAACTTCATCGGCCGCAGCCACCAGGACATCGTCCGGGCCCGGGAGGACTGGCAGGCCGGCTCCGACCGCTTCGGCGCCGTCGAAGGCCACGCTGGACGCCGCCTGCCCGCACCGGCCCTGCCGAACGCCGTCATCACACCCCGCCGGAACCCCGTCCACCGCTGAGTTCCCGACGGGCCCGGGCGCCCCCGCCGCCCAACTCCCCTGCGAGGCCACAGGAAAGGCATCCGATCAGTCACTCCTCCGCCGTTCCTTCCGTCCGGCGGTCGGACACCGAGCAGTTGTACGCGATCCTGGCCGACGGTGGCCGTGCCGGGCTGACGGCCACCACGACCGCGCGGAGCGGCGCGTCTTCTTCCACGCCGGGATCGACGACGCCGTCGGCAAGCGGATCGCGTCGGCCTGCCCGTACGTCGCGTCGTACCCCAGGCGCAATGACGGATTCGCCGACATCACCGACCCGTGACGCCGGACGTCCTGACGTGGCTGAAGGAACAACTCCCCTGAGAGGAGCAGTCCTTGGACAAACCGGGGCCGACGCCGAGACGGCTCCGGCTCAGTCCGCCGGAGCAGGGCCCGGACCACCCGTACTGCCCCGCAGCGCTTGGTGAACGGACCACACGACAGCCACCAGCGGTACGGCCACCACCGCACCGATCACCCCCGCCGCCACCGCCCCGCCGACCACCGCCAGAGCGACCACCACCGGGTGCAGCCGGACGGCCCAGCTCATCACGATGGGGTGCAGGAGGTGGCCCTCGATCTGGCCGATGACCACGATCAGGGCCACGACCACCAGGGCGATGAGCGGCCCCTTCGACGCCAGGGCGACGACGGCGGCGACCGCCAGGGCGATGGGCGAGCCGATCAGCGGGATGAACGCCGCGAGGAACTCCAGCAGGGCCAGAGGCACGGCCAGCGGCACCCCGAGGGCGAACAGCGCGATGCCCACGAGGACCGCGTTGGTCGCCGCCACCAGCAGGATGCCGTGCGTGTAACCGGTGAAGGTCCGCCAGGCCGCCCCGGCCCCGACCGCGAACCGCTGCCGGGCCCGGGCGGGGAGCTGGTCGCACAGCCACTGCCACTGCTTCTCGCCGGAGTGCGTGAAGAAGACCGCGCAGAACAGGGCCAGCGCGAGCACGGTCAGCACCTCGACCAGCCGGCTCGCGCCGCTGACCGCCGTGCTGATGATGGTGGAGCGGTGGTCGGACAGGAGCTTGCCGATCCGGGACTGGAGATCGTCGAACGCGTCCGCGGGCAGCCGGAAGGGCGGTTCCTCCAGCCGTCGCTCGATCCTGTCGATCCCCGTCACGAACTCCTTCTCCAGCCCCGTCCGCTGGTCCGCCACGGTCTCACCCACCAGGGCCAGCGCCCCGAGGACGAGGACGATGCCGCCGATGAGCGCTGCGGCGACGGCGAGCGGCCGGGGCATGAACCGCGCCAGCAGACCGGCCACCGGCCGGAGCACGGCGGTGATGACGAGACCGAGGAACACGGCGACGGCGACCCGGTGGAACTCCCCGAGCACGGAGAAGGCGAACCGGACGACGATGCCGACCGCGATCAGCCGCCACGCGTACGCGGCGGCGGTCCGCAGCACGTCCGGTACGCGCGACTCGGCGTCGTTCGGGCGCGGCAGCGCCGAGGCGGGTGGATCGGGGGGCGGCGACATCTCATGCCCGTACCACCCAGGGCCCGGCGAACCGCGGGACGAGCCCGGAATTCCCCCGAAGGCCGGTACCGCCCCGGCCGGGCGGGCCACGCCGAGCGGCGCGCCGTCCCCATCGGCTGCAAGTCACCGACAAGCCACAGGCCCCTCAACGCACGGGGAAACCGAAGGAGTACCCCTGCTCCTTCAGCCACGGCAGGAGCTGCCGCAGGGCGGCGACGGTCTGCGAGCGGTCTCCTCCCGCGTCGTGGAAGAGGAGGGTCGGGCCGTTGGAGATCTCGTTCTTGACCGTGGCGACGATGGCGTTCGTGCCGGGGCGTTCGAAGTCCTTGGAGTCGATGTTCCAGCCCAGCGGACGCATGCCGCGGGACGCGGCGAGGTGACGGCCGGCGAGGGTGAAGGCCCCTCCGGGAGCCCGGTAGTACAGCGGCCGGACGCCTCCGGAGGCCTCGGTGATCATGCGCTCGGCGTCCTTGATCTGCTCCGACTGGTAGGCCTCGGACTTGTGATCCATGGTGACGTCGTGCGAGACCGTGTGGTCGCAGAGCCGGTGCCCGGCCGCCACGACCGCCTTGACCAGGCCGGGGTGGGCGCGAGCCTGCGTGCCCACCATGCAGAACGTGGCCTTCACACCGTTGTCCCGCAGCACCTGGAGCACCTCAGGTGTCCACACGGGGTCCGGTCCGTCGTCGATGGTGATGTTGACGCCCCGGGCACCGGCGTCCGAGGCGTGCACGATGCCCGTCGGCACGGGCGCCGCCTTCCGGCCCTGCGACGGGGCGGGAGGCGCCGCGACGCCCCGGTCGGGCCGGTCCGCGCCGGAATCCAGTTGCGCGTTCCAGAACGAGGCCAGGCCGGCCACCGCGGTCACCCCGAGCGCCGCTGCCAGCACTTTGGCGTACCATCCCCGTCCGCTGTTCCCCACCATGTCCGCTGTTCCTTCGCCGTCGCCGTGGTGCCCGTGCATACGGCAAGAGGGCGGCCGACGGCCGGCGGATCCCGCTGTTACCGATCACGGACAATCCCGCTGCCCGGCGGTATCACGACGGCCCTGCGGCGCTCTCGAAGCGTTGGCGGGCCGGTGGCGGGGGGTTGGTGGGGCGTTGGCGGGCCGGTGGCGGGGCGTTGGTGGGTTTGGCCCAGGGCGCCTCAGCCGGTTTCGCGGTCCAGCACCCGGCGGGCCGCTTCGGCCTCTGCCGCCGGGGGCGAGAGCTCGTCGAGGGTGTCGAGTTCGTCGTCCGCTTCCAGCTCCCGTTCCCAGGCCGCCGCGAGCCGTTCCTGCTCCTGGCGGGGCCTGGTGCCGACCGCTTCGCGGTGCTCCGGGTCCAGAGCCGCCAGGAATCGGGCGAGGGAATCCGTGCTCATGCGGGGCTCCTTGTCGTGGGGGAGGCGTGCCACCTGCCCCAGCATGGCTGAACCTCTCCGCGCCGGCCGCTCGACACAGCCGGGGGCAGCGCGTCGCCCAGGCGATGATCACGGGACATCAGTTCTCGTCCGGAGAACCCGGGTTACCGGCCCCGATCGTTGCCGGATCATGGAACCGCGACCCCCAGAGGATTGGAGACCTGTCATGACCAGCACGTTCCGCCCCGACTTCGGACTCACCGCACAGGACTACGGCCGCCACCGCGCCGGCTTCCCACCACAGATCGTCACCCACCTGTACCGGCACGGCATCGCCTTCCCCGGCAAGGACGTGCTCGACCTCGGGACCGGCACCGGCGCCCTGGCCCGCCTGTTCGCGCAGGCGGGGGCGCGGGTGACCGGCCTCGACCCGGCCGCGCCGCTGCTGGAGCAGGCCCGGGAGCTCGACCGGGAGGCCGGGGTGGAGACCGGCTACCGCGTGGGCACGGCGGAGTCGACGGGGCTGCCGGACGGGTCGTACGACGTGGTCGCTGCCGGCCAGTGCTGGCACTGGTTCGACGCGCCGAGGGCCACGGCGGAGATACGGCGGCTGCTGCGGCCGGGCGGGCGGGTGGTCGTCGCCCACTTCGACTGGCTGCCCCTGCCGGGCAACGTGGTCGAGGCGACCGAGGAGCTGATCCTCTCCTTCAACCCGGCCTGGACGCTGGGCGGCGGCACCGGTCTCCACCCGCGCTGGCTGACCGACCTGGCCACCGCGGGCTTCACCGGCATCGAGACCTTCTCCTTCGACCTGTCCGTGCCCTATCCGCCGCAGGCGTGGCGGGGGCGGATCCGGGCCAGTGCCGGGGTGGGCGCCACCCTGCCGCCGGACGAGGTGGAACGCTTCGACGAAGCCCTCGGCCGGGTGCTGGACGACCGCTTCCCCGGTGAGGTGATCCAAGTCCCGCACCGCACCTGGGCCGTTGTCGCCACGAGGGGCGAGGAGGACTGACCCGCTCCGTCCGGCCCGGTGAACCACCACGAGTCGGACGGCGCTGTTCGACCAGTCGGACATTGTTCGAAACCTCTTGACGCTGGCCCCGGTGCCGACTGAAACTCTCGCAACACACTGCACGTGCGTGTAACGGCAGGCCCACGGCAAGGACGTGCCGTCGCCTCGTCGGCTCCTCCTCCCCTTCCGTACCGCTGCCTTGTCCGTCATCAGCCATGCCTCAGCAGGGAACCTCGACATGACGCACGCCGCACGACTTCGCAGCCGCGCGAGACGCCGGGCGGGCCATCTCGCCGGCCTGACCGCCGCGTCGATGCTGCTCACCCTTGCCGGACCCGTCACCTCCGCACAGGCCGCACCGGCCGCCCCGGCGGCCGAAGCCGCGGACATCACCGACGGTCTGGCGCTGTGGTACAAGCTCGACGCCGACTCCGGCGGCACCGTGCCCGACGCCTCCGGCAACGGCCGCAACGGCACAATCAGCGGCACCCCCGGCTGGTCGGCGTCCGGCCAGGGGCTCGCCTTCAACGGGTCGGACACCTACATCAAGGTGCCGGACGACGTCATGAAGGGCATGAACGCGATCACCGTCTCCATGGACGTACTGATCGACTCCGCCCAGAGCACGCCCTACTTCCTCTACGGCTTCGGCAACACCAGCGCGGGCAGCGGCAACGGCTACCTGTTCACCACCGGCAACTCCTTCCGCACCTCCGTCGCGACGGGCAACTGGTCGACCGAGCAGACCACCAAGCCGTCCGACTCCCACAACCTGACCCGCGGGGTGTGGAAACACATCACCTACGCCCAGACCGGCTCCACGGGCGTGCTCTACGAGGACGGCGTCGAGGTCGGCCGCAACACCTCGGTCACCACCACGCCCGGCGCCATCGGCTCCGGCACCACCAAGGCCAACTACATCGGCAAGTCCGTCTACGACGGCGACAAGCTCTTCAAGGGCCGGATACGCGACTTCCGTGTATACGACCGGGCACTGGACGGTCCGGAGGTCGAGCAACTCTCCCTCCCCGTCGCCACGCAGGGCGTCGCCGCCGACAAGGAGGCGCTGAGCCTCGGCGACACCAGCGGCGTCACCTCGGACCTGGACCTGCCGAAGACCGGCCCGGCCGGCGGCTCCTCCGTCAGCTGGGCCAGCGACAACCCCTCCGTGGTGTCCGCCACCGGCAAGGTGACCCGCCCCGAGGCCGGTTCACCGGACGGCCGCGCCACGCTCACGGCGACCCTGAAGAAGGGCACCGTGACGGGCACCAAGACCTTCGACGTCACGGTCCGGCCCGCGCTCGACGACGCCGCCGCCACGCGGGAGGCCGCCGAGGCCCTCACGGTCCACAACCTCGACGACGCCCGTGGCAACCTCACCCTGCCGAGCACCGGCAAGTACGGCACGGCCGTCACCTGGTCCTCCGCGAAGCCGGACGTCGTCTCCCCCGAGGGCGAGGTCCACCGCCCGGCGCACGGCGACGGCGCCACCACCGTCGAACTCACCGCCACCGTCACCAAGGGCGAGGCGAAGTCCACCCGCGCCATGACGGCCAAGGTGCCCGAACTGCCCGCCGAGGCGGCCCTCAAGGGCTACATGTTCAGCTACTTCACCGGCGAGGGCACCTCGGACGGCGAACAGCTCTACGCCGCCCTCAGCAAGGGCAACGACCCGCTGCACTGGCGCGAACTGAACGACGGCAAGCCGGTCCTGACCTCCACGCTCGGCGAGAAGGGCCTGCGCGACCCGTTCATCATCCGCTCCCCGGAGGGCGACAAGTTCTACCAGATCGCCACCGACCTCAGGATCTACGGCAACGGCGACTGGGACGCCTCCCAGCGCACCGGCAGCAAGTCCATCATGGTCTGGGAGTCCACCGACCTGGTGCACTGGACGAACCAGCGCCTGGTGAGGGTCTCGCCCGACAGCGCGGGCAACACCTGGGCGCCGGAGGCGTTCTACGACGCCGAGCGCGGCGAGTACGTCGTCTTCTGGGCGTCGAAGTTGTACGACAACGCCGACCACTCCGGCGACACGTACAACCGCATGATGTACGCCACCACCCGTGACTTCTACACCTTCAGCGAGCCCAAGGTCTGGATCGACCGCGGCTACTCGGTCATCGACTCCACGATGATCCGGCACGACGGCACCTACTACCGGCTGTCCAAGGACGAGCGGAACAACAGCTCCTCCACCCCCAACAGCAAGTTCATCTTCCAGGAGAAGAGCGACTCGATCCTCGACCCGTCCTGGACGCCGGTCGCCGAGGGCATCGGCAAGGGCGCGATGAACGCCGCCGAGGGACCGCTGGTGTTCAAGTCCAACACCGAGGAGAAGTGGTACGCGTTCCTCGACGAGTTCGGCGGCCGCGGCTACATCCCCTTCGAGACGACCGACCTCGACTCCGGCACCTGGACCCCCTCCACCGGCTACGACCTGCCCGCCAAGCCCCGCCATGGCACCGTGCTGCCGGTCACCCAGGCCGAGTACGACCGGCTGCTGCGCGCCTACCAGCCCGACCAGATCGTGAAGAGCGTCGAGGACGTGTCGGTGAAGACCCGGGTCGGCGACGCGCCGGTCCTGCCGGCCACGGTGATCGCCGAGTACGCCGACGGCGCCAAGCGGCCCGTCTCCGTCGACTGGGAGGACGTGCCGGCCTCGAAGTACGCCCAGCCCGGCACTTTCACCGTCACCGGCAGTCTGCCGGGGGGCGCGGCGATCCCGGTACGGGCCGAGGTCACCGTGTCCGACGAGGGGCCGGACGTCCCGGCTGACCTGCTGCTGCACTACGACTTCGACGAGACCGGCGGCAGCATCGCCCGTGACTCCAGCGGGCACGGTTACCACGGCACGTACGTCCGCACGCCCGACTTCGGCACCGGTGTCGAGGGCGGCTCGTTCAAGATGTCCGGCGGCTCCGATTCGCCGTACGTGAGGATCCCCAACGGCGTGCTGAAGAACGCCGGCAGCGTGACGGTGTCGACGTACGCCAAGTGGAAGGGCGGCAGCAGCTTCCAGTGGCTGTTCGGGCTCGGTCCCGACAGCGACAAGTACCTGTTCGCCACCCCGTCCAACGGCGGGTCCAGCCTCTACTCGGCCATCACGAAGGCGAGTTGGTCGGCGGAGTCGAAGCTCACGGCCGGCTCGCAGCTCACGCCCGGCCAGTGGCGGCACGTCACGGTGACGCTCGACGGCGCCACCGGCACGATGGTCCTCTACGCGGACGGCATCGAGGCGGCCCGCACGACGACCACCATCAAGCCGTCCGAGCTGTACGACGCGGCCAAGGACCACAGCGGCTACATCGGTCGCTCCCTGTACGCGGCCGACCCCTACTTCGGCGGCGAGGTCGACGACTTCCGCATCTACGACCGTGCCCTCACGGGCACCGAGGTCATGCGGCTCAGCGGCAACACCGCGGGCATCGCCAAGGTGACGCACCCGGCGCTCAAGGTCGACGCGCTCGTCGACAACGCGGCCGGCACGATCACCCTGCCCATGAAGGCGGACACCGACCTCACCACGCTGGCACCGGAGTTCACGCTCGCCGAGGGCGCGACGATCAGCCCCGCCTCCGGCAGCGTGCGCGACTTCACCGAGCCGGTGACGTACGAGGTCACCGGCTCGGACGGCAAGAAGCGCACCTGGAAGGTCTCGGCGCTGATCATGAAGACCCCGGTCCTGCCGGGTCTGAACGCCGACCCGAACATCGTGCGCTTCGGCGACACCTTCTACATCTACCCGACGACCGACGGCTTCGAGGGCTGGAGCGGCACGCAGTTCAAGGCCTACTCCTCGAAGGACCTGGTCCACTGGAAGGACCACGGCGTCATCCTCGACCTGGGCCCGGACGTCGACTGGGCGGACAGCAGGGCCTGGGCCCCCGCGATGACGGAGAAGGACGGTAAGTACTACTTTTACTTCTGCGCCGACGCCAACATCGGCGTGGCCGTCTCCGACTCGCCCACCGGGCCGTTCAAGGACGCCCTGGGCAAGCCCCTGCTCAAGGCCGGTGACTTCCGCGGCCAGATGATCGACCCGGCGGTCTTCACCGACGACGACGGCAAGCAGTACCTCTACTGGGGCAACGGCCGCGCCTACGTCGTCCCGCTGGGCGACGACATGACCTCCATCGACACCGCGCAGGTCGAGGACATCACCCCCAGCGGCTACAACGAGGGCACCTTCCTCATCAAGCGCAAGGGCACCTACTACTTCATGTGGTCGGAGAACGACACCCGGGACGAGAACTACCGCGTCGCCTACGCGACCGGCCCCTCGCCCACCGGCCCGTGGACCAAGCAGGGGGTGATCCTGGAGAAGGACCTGTCCCTGGGCATCAAGGGCCCCGGGCACCACTCCGTCGTGCACGTCCCGAACACCGACGACTGGTACATCGCCTACCACCGCTTCGCCATCCCCGGCGGTGACGGCACCCACCGCGAAACCACCATCGACAAGCTGGAGTTCGGCTCCGACGGCCTGATCGAGAAGGTCGTTCCGACCCTGGGCGGCATCGACCCGGTCACCGTCGTCCACGCCGGGCCGGACGCCACCGGCGCCGAGGGCGAGGCGATCACCCTCGCCGGCACCGTCTCCGGGGCGGGCAGCCCGAAGTGGACCGTCCAGGACGGCGCCCCGTGCACCGTCGAGGACCCTGCCGCGGCCCGCACGACCCTCACCTGCACCGACGACAGCACCTTCCAGGTCACCCTGACCGGCGGACGCGGCAGCGACACCGCGACCGTCGAGGTGTCCAACGCCGCCCCGTCGATCACCTCCGCCAAGGGCCCGGGCTCGCCCCTCTCGGTGGGCAAAGCCGCCGTCGTCACCGCGTCCTTCGACGACCCGGGCACGAGCGACCGCCACACCTGCGAGGTCGACTGGAAGGACGGCAGTCGGCCGACGACCGGCACGGTCACCGACTCCGGCTGCCGGGCCGCACACGTCTACGACGACGCGGGCATCCACCGCCCGGTCGTCACGGTCACCGACGACGACGGCGGCACGGACACGACCACACTCCCGGAACTGATCGTGTACGACCGGAGCGCCGGTCCCGTGGCCGGCGCCGGCACGATCACCTCGCCGGCCGGTGCCTACCCGGCCCGGCCGGGGCTGACCGGGAAGGCGGCGTTCACCTTGGCCGCCCAGTACCGGAAGGGAGCCACCGTCCCCGCCGGCAAGGCCACGTTCGTCTTCGGCCCGGCCAAGCTCACCTTCCGCTCCACCGGCTCCGACTGGCTCGTGGTGAACGACTCCCGGGCCGTGTACCAGGGCAGCGGCACGGTCGGCGGCAAGAGCGGCTACGCCTTCCGAGTCACCGCCACCGACGGCCCGGACACCTTCCGCATCAGGATCTGGAAGAAGTCCACCGGGGATGTCGTCTACGACAACAGGACCGGCGCGAAGACGCAGGGGATCGTCACCGTCGGACACCGAAGGTAGGGCACGGCGGGTCTGCCGGGCCGGGCTCATTCCCGGTCCCGGCAGACCCGGGAGCCGCACGCCGTCGGTCCGCGCGACCCTGCCGGGGCGCGCCGGCGAGAAACTTCGCGTTCAGAACTCGACTTTGAGGGCGAGTGAAACCATTCTCGTTCTCTCGAACTGGATCTTGAAGGTGTTGCTCATACTCGCTTCAGCCGTCGCGTGCCGGCGTCCGAGCGTAGCCTCGAGACCGGCGGCGGTCTTGCAGAACAGATCGAAATCGCGATGCAGCTCGCTGAGTAGGTTGACCACGAGCGACAGGCTCGTGGACACGTTGTGCGCCCCGTCCCGCTGCTCGATGAAGATGCGCAGGTCTTCGACGTCGCTCGGGTCATATCCATCCAGGACCTCAAGGGCTCCTGCGACCGAAGGCACATGGCCCGGCCAGTTGCCTTCCGCCTCGATGGTCAGCTTCAGATCGTGACGCAGATGGGCGGCGAGATTGACCGAACTCTGTTCCTCCACCGACAGGCCGGCGCCCGGCGGCTTCTTCCGGGCCTCCCCGCTGCGGCTGGCCCGGGCCTGAGCGGTGTACTCGTTGTCGACGCTGAACTTCCCCGAGTCCGCCCGGGACTCCATGACGTGCAGCGATGTGGCCCCGAGTTCCTTGCACACCTTGAGTGCGAGCCGGCACTTCCGCAACGCCGTACCCTGGATCGCGTTGTCCGCCGCCACGTACCGGTGGGCGGAATCGCGGTCGCGCACATAAGCCAGATCGGGGTGCAGGACGGTCTCCCGCAGCTCGGGGAAGCGCCTCCAACGACCGAACAGCGGAACCGGCACGATCGTGATGCGATGATCGCGCAGCCGCTCCGGATCATCGTCGGAGATGCGAACGAAATCCTCCAGCGATACGGTCAGCAGCCGATCGGCCAGTTCATCCGGAATCCGCATGTTCCCCATCTGTCTTCTTGTCGCTACGCGTCATTCTGGTCCTGGCGGCCTCCAATTGGCCCCCCAGCATGGTCTTCAGAGCCTGCTTCGTGCCGTCGACCCTCGATCTGGCGGCCCATGCGAGAACGGAGCGGAACTCCTCACGATCCACAGTGATCCCGCCGTCGAGCAGTACCTCGGTGATCCGTTCTGTGACCGCTGACTCCCAGTCGACCGCGGAGTCGGGACCTTTGACGATGCAGACGACGCCCTGAGGCCCGTTGCCGTCGTGGCCCAGTCCGACTGTCGTCTGGATCAACAGCCATTCCCGGTAGCGGACCACCAGGCCGGGCTCGCCCCGGCGCTCTCGCCCCCGCCGGCAGACCGTGCCGATCCACTGGATCGCCGTTCGCTTCTCTTCGGACCGCCGGCGCGTCCCTTTGAGCCAGACGAAGGGCGGCTCGCCGCTCTCGTACTCCGCGTACACCAGTTGCAGGTGGACACTCATAGCATCGCCTGGACGACTTCGCCCGCGAGAGCCTCGGCGGATTCACGTGTGGCGAGGCTGCCGGCCACCACCTTGGTCTTGTTGCGCATGCTCAGCAGGCTGATGAGGTCACTGAGCTGGCCGCGTACACGAGTCAGATAGGCGGCTTGCCCCAGGAGTTCGTATCGGGAGTCCTTGTCGGTAAAGGTGATCACGAGGATGACCTTTTTGATCTTTGTGCTGTATCTCTTGATACGAGCGGCGTCAGCGATGAGCCGTTCATAAGCCTCGGACGCTCCGGGGTTTTCCTCATCGGATTCGAGCTGCGGTGCCTTGATGAGGTAGAGGATGTATTGGGCTGCCTCCACGCCGTCTCGCGAGGCGTCCAGGATTTCGTCCATCCCGCTGAAGTCCTTGACGTTCCTGAACGTGAGCGGCTTGTCGATCCAGAGAACCTTCTTCCCCGTGTCCAGCCGGATCTTTCCGATGAACTCGCCCGCTGGATGGGTCCGGTGCACCGGCTCGTCCCACTTGCCCTGCCAGGTGTTGAGCAGCGTGGTCTTGCCGCTCATGCCTTCACCGAGCAGGATGATCTTCGCTGGGCGTTTGAGCTGACGGATCGTGAGAGCCGTCCCGATCGCTCCCGACAACACGACGGCACCGACGATCACAGGTAGCGGCAAATCCTGCTCCTTGCATAACCGAGTGAGCGCAGAGCAGCCCCTGAACGCTCGCCAACCGATAATGAATCCAAGCAGATGAATGAAGATCGAGGCCGGGAATCACGGGAATCCGCATCTTGTCTCCCGTGGTTTCCCGTCCGATCGGAAATGCGTCCGTCGAACGGGAGTCCCCTTCACGTGCGGTTGTGCACCGGGGTCACAACCGTCAGCCCGGCGCGGGTCCGGTTCCTTTCCTGAGCCGGGCGGGGCCTTGCGCACGGTGCAGGCGCCAACCGCTAGGCCGAGCTGGGCGGGTGCGGGGAGCGGAGTACGAGCAGGGTGATCTCGCTGGGGGCGAAGAGACGGAACGGCGGGCCCCAGAAGCCGGTGCCGCGGCTGGTGTAGAGGAGAGTGCGGGAGCCGTGGTGGCTGAGGCCGGCGAGGGCGGGCTGGTCGAGGCGGACCAGGTGGTGGAAGGGCCAGATCTGGCCGCCGTGGGTGTGGCCGGAGAGCTGGAGGTCGATGCCGGCGGCTGCTGCCCGGTCGATGAACTTGGGCTGGTGTGCCAGGAGCAGGACGGGCAGGTGGGGGTCGGCTCCGGTCAAGGCGCGGGCCAGGTCGGCGCGGTGCCCCGCCAGGCCGGAGGACGCGGCGGTGACGTCATCCACTCCGGCGACCACGAGGGTGTCGCCTCCCCGGTCGAGCAGCAGATGGCGGTTGCGCAGCGGCTCCCAGCCCAACTCGTCCATCAGGTCGATCCAGCCCTGGGCCTCGCTGTAGTACTCGTGGTTGCCGGTGACGTAGACCCGGGCCCGGGTGGCCCGCACGGTTCCGAGTGGTGCGGCCTGGGCGCGACGGCGTTCGGCCGTGCCGTCCGCGATGTCGCCGGTGTGGCAGACCAGGTCGGCTTCCAGGGTGTTCACCGTCTCGCACACCCGTGCCGACCAGCGAGCGCGATCGAGTGGGCCGTAGTGGGTGTCGGTGATGAGGACGACGCGCAGCCCGTCCAACCCGGCACCCAGCCGCGGGAGGCGCACGTCGAGTCGGCGCACGCGCGGCACCCGGCGGGCCTCGGCGTACCCCCAGGCGAGCAGTACGGCGGTTACGGCGAGGACGGCCCAGGTGACGATTCGGGCCCGGTCCTGACTGTCGCCGACATCGGCCATGGTCAGGGCGGGCCGCAACAGGACGCCGAGCAGAACGGACCAGGTGAACAGGACCCAGCTGGTGCCCAGCAGAGTGTCACCGATGATCGCCGCCCGGTCCTGCCGGCGCCGCCCGTGGCCGCGCGCCATCGCGAGCGGCATGGTGACGAGGCCGAGGACGAACAGGGCGGTGCCGGCCAGCGTGACGGGCAGCGGCCAGTGCTGGCCGGTGTGCACGATCACCCAGCACGGCACGGCCCACAGCAGGAAGGGAGCGACCAGGGGGAGGTAACGCATCAGGCGGTGCAGTCGACTCTGCCGCGGAGCTTGCGTTTCACCCTCGGTCGGCCGGGTGTCGCTCGTGTCGGTCACGATTGGTCCTCCCTGACCGGGCTGCCCTCCCGTGCACTGTATCCGGTCGCCCCGGGCGAGCCGGTCCGGCGTTCATGGGCACCGGATGCCGCTGCGGGTCAGGGGACACACCGAGGGCCTCCCGGGCGTGGGAGGCCCTCGGTCGGAGCTGAGACACGACGCGCAGCCGCGTCACACCGTCAGCGCCGCAGTGTCAGCAGACCCGGACGGTAGGGCCAGAAACCGTACTCGCCACCGGAGTTGGGGCTGCGCCCCTGGTAGAGCAACTGCAGATTGCAGGGATCGACGGTCATGGTCTGATCGGCGCTGGTGCGGATCAGTTCGCCATGGCTGATGTCGTTGGTCCAGGTGGCGCCACTGTTGGCCTTGCCGGCGAAGGGATTGCTCTCGGTCGCGGCCTGGGGCGTCCACGAGCCGTTCAGACCGGTGGCCGTGAACGAGCGGAAGTAGCGGCCCTGCGAGCCGATCGCCTCGACGATCATGAGGTAGCGGTTCTGGCCCTGGAGCTTGTAGACCTGAGGGGCTTCGAACAGGTTCTCCCTCGTGTCGCTCATGATCACGGTCGAGTTCGAGCCGAAGCTGCCCGGGAAGTTCCCGATCGGCATACTGGCCCGGTAGATCTTGCCGTTGTCGCCGGCGAAGAACAGGTACATATTCGTCCCGTCGGCGATGAGCGTCTGGTCGATGGGTCCGGTTCCGGAGTCGGCGATGCTTCCGGAGAAGAGCGGCTGCTCGGACGACCAGCCATTCGGGTTGGTGGGGTCGCTCGACGTCCGGTAGACGAAGGCGGTCCTGCCCCACTGGTAGGCGAGCACCCAGATGTTCTTCGGCGCGAAGTAGAAGAGCGTGGGCGCGACCGTGGAATTCGACATCGTGTTCTGGCCGGCCGAGGCCATCTCCGACCAGTTGGTGAACGGGGTGAAGTTCATCGAGCCCCAGGCCCTTCCCGTTCCCGCGGCGCCGTGCGTCGTCGCATAGACGAGCTGCTTGCCGTTGTAGGGGACGACGGTGAAGTCCTTGAGCGAGGCCCACCCCGGCTTGGGCTGCGCCAGCGCGCCCGTCGATGTCCAGCGGTATGTCGACGGAAGACCGCACGGGCCGGGGTTGTCGGCGCCGACCTTGACGAGCTGCCACTGCTGGTTGGTGCCGCCCCAGTCGTCGTACTGGACGATGTTCGCGTTGTCGGCGGTGGAGGCGCCCTGCACTTCGAGGGCCTTGTTGCTGTGGCGCGAGATGAGCCGCACGTGGCCGTCAGAGCTGTCGGCCAGCCGCCACTGCTGGTTGGTGGCGTTCAGGTCGGCCCACTGGACGATCGAACCGCCGTTCGCGGTGGACCAGTTGTGGATGTCCAGGACCTTGCCGGAGTGGCGGGACTTGATGCGGTAGTAGCCGCCGCCGGCATCGACGAACTGCCACTGCTGCTGGGCCTGGTCGTTCCTGGTCCACTGGGTGATGCGGGCGCCGTCGCCGGTCGCCATGTTGTGGACGTCCAGGGCCTTGCCGCTGTTGCGGTTGACCAGCACGTACGAGGAGTTGGGGTCCACCGTGGCCGCGTCGGCGGGCTGGGCGCCGAGGAAGGTGGTCACGAGCAGCAAGGGTGCGAGGACGGCGAGTAACCGTCTTGGGCGGACCGGGGACGTCTGGCGAAACCACATCAGAGGGCACTCCTTCGGGGGTGGGGGTGAGCCCGATGAACCGCAGAGCGCCTGCCGGGAGGCAGGGAAGCTCGAAACATTTCGCGGAATTCCCGGAAGCTTCGCCGCCACAAGCTAGGAATGTGAGGCCCTCTGGTCAAGGGCTGCTGCCGATCTGGCCACATATCGCGCCCGCCGGAGTGGTTGATGCGGCGGTCGGCGGGATCGCCGGGATGCCGAAACCTTCGGAGTGGAAACCGAAACTTCCTCTGTCGGAAGTATTGACGATGCATCGTCAATCCCTCAATCATCCGTGTCTAGATACCGGTCATGGTTCGAAATGTCGAACCGCGTCGACCTGGGCAATCTGCGTTGCACGGCAGATCCACGCACAGCTGCACGACCGATCAGCGCACCCGAAGCACTCGTCGCGCAGGTGGAGAGATACGCGACGCCGCGTGGCGGTCCCCCCTCATCTCTACTTTGGAGGCAGAGCCATGGGCTCGTACGCCCTTCCCGGACCGGCCATTCGCCGGAAGATCCGCAGCCTGCTGTTGCTGCTGGTCGTCGGCGCCCTCGGTGTGGTCGCCGCACTGATCGTGCCGCCGGCCGCACACGCCGCCGAGAACACACTCGGCGCAGCGGCGGCGCAGAGCGGCCGCTACTTCGGCACCGCCATCGCCTCGGGCAGGCTGGGCGACTCGGCGTACACGTCGATCGCGGGCCGTGAGTTCAACTCGGTGACGGCCGAGAACGAGATGAAGATCGACGCCACCGAACCGCAGCGGGGCCAGTTCAACTTCACCGCCGGTGACCGCGTCTACAACTGGGCGGTGCAGAACGGCAAGCAGGTGCGCGGCCACACCCTGGCCTGGCACTCCCAGCAGCCCGGCTGGATGCAGGCTCTCAGCGGCAGCGCGCTGCGCCAGGCGATGATCGGCCACATCAACGGCGTGATGGGCCACTACAAAGGCAAGATCGCCCAATGGGACGTCGTGAACGAGGCTTTCGCCGACGGCAGTTCGGGAGCCCGGCGCGACTCCAACCTGCAACGCACCGGCAACGACTGGATCGAGGTCGCGTTCCGCACCGCCCGCGCCGCCGACCCGGCCGCCAAGCTCTGCTACAACGACTACAACGTCGAGAACTGGACGTGGGCCAAGACCCAGGCCATGTACGCCATGGTCCGGGACTTCAAGCAGCGCGGCGTTCCGATCGACTGCGTCGGCTTCCAGGCGCACTTCAACAACGACAGTCCCTACAACAGCAACTTCCGCACCACTCTCCAGAACTTCGCCGCCCTCGGCGTCGACGTCGCCATCACCGAACTCGACATCCAGGGCGCCTCGGCCTCGACCTACGCCGCCGTGACCAACGACTGTCTGGCCGTCCCGCGCTGCCTGGGCATCACCGTCTGGGGTGTGCGCGACTCCGACTCCTGGCGACCGCAGCACACGCCCCTGCTGTTCAACAACAACGGCAGCAAGAAGCCCGCCTACACCGCAGTCCTCAACGCCCTCAACGGCGGTTCCTCCACGCCCCCTCCGGGTTCCGGACAGATCAAGGGCACCGGGTCGGGCCGCTGCCTGGACGTCCCCGGCGCCAGCACCACCGACGGCACCCAGCTCCAGCTGTGGGACTGCCACAGCGGCACCAACCAGCAGTGGACGTACACATCCGCCGGTGAACTCCGGGTCTACGGCAACAAGTGCCTGGACGCCGCCGGTACCGGCAACGGCACCAAAGTCCAGATCTACAGCTGCTGGGGCGGCGACAACCAGAAGTGGCGCCTCAACTCCGACGGATCCGTCGTCGGCGTCCAGTCCGGCCTCTGCCTCGACGCGGTCGCGGGCGGCACCGCCAACGGCACCCTGATCCAGCTCTCCTCCTGCTCGAACAGCAGCAACCAGCGCTGGACCCGCACGTGACCAGGCCGGCCCGCCAACGAAAGGGGACAGCGATGACCTGGTGGTCCCGGGTAGCCGCCGTGGTGGCGGCGACCCTCGCCATCGGCATGCTCACCGCGGTGGATCCGCCGCCCGCCCAGGCGGCGACGGTGGACACCAATGCCTGGTACGTCCTGGTCAATCGCAACAGCGGCAAGGCGCTGGACGTCTCCGGCACGTCCACCGCCGACGGCGCCCGGGTCAGCCAGTGGACGCGCACCGACGGTGCCAACCAGCAGTGGCAGTTCGTGGATTCCGGCGGCGGCTTCTACCGGCTCAAGGCCCGGCATTCGGGCAAGGTTCTCGACGTGGCCGGGGCCTCGACCGCGGACGGTGCCGCGATCCAGCAGTGGGCCGACCACAACGGGGCCAACCAGCAGTTCCGCCTGGCCGACTCCGACGGGGGTCACGTCCGGCTGCTCAACCGCACCAGCAGCAAAGCCGTGGAGGTGCAGGGCGCCTCCACCGCCGACGGAGGAAACGTCGTCCAGTACTCCGACTGGGGCGGCGCCAACCAGCAGTGGCAGATGGTCAAACTGTCGTCCGGGGGCGGCGGAGGATGCGGCAGCGCCCCGGCTCTGACGAGCGGTACGCACACGATCCAGAGCGGCGGCAAGAGCCGCAGCTTCATCCTCAGGGTTCCCCCCAACTACGACAACAGCCGCCGCTACCGGCTGATCTTCGCGTTCCACTGGCGGGGCGGCACCGCCGGCGACGTCGCCTCGGGCGGCACGAGCGGGAACGCCTGGTCCTACTACGGCCAGCAGGAACAGTCGAACAACACCGCGATCCTCGTCGCCCCCCAGGGGCTCGGCAACGGCTGGGCCAATGCGGGCGGTGAGGACGTCACCTTCGTCGACGACATGATCCGGCGCATCGAGGGCGGCCTCTGTGTCAACCCGGCACAGCGTTTCGCCACCGGATTCAGCTGGGGCGGCGGCATGAGCTACGCACTCGCATGCAGCCGGGCGAACGTCTTCAGGGCCGTCGCTGTCATCTCCGGCGCTCAGATCAGCGCATGCAGCGGTGGCAGCCAGCCCATCGCCTACTTCGGAATCCACGGCATCGGCGACAACGTCCTCGGCATCGCGCAAGGAAGGGCCCTGCGCGACAAGTTCGTCGCCAACAACGGCTGCACCGCCCAAAGCCCGCGCGAGCCCGCGCCGGGCAGCCGAACGCACGTCACCACCACCTACTCGGGCTGCCGTGCCGGATACCCGGTCCAGTGGGCCGCCTTCGACGGGGGCCACATCCCCGGTCCGGTCGACGGCTCGTCCAACGAGAGCGGCGTCACCACCTGGACCAAGGCGGAGATCTGGAGGTTCTTCGCACAGTTCCAGTGACACGCCGCCCGCACCATGGAGTGGAGCCGGGATCGTTCTGGCTCCACTCCGTCAGCGAGCGGGACCGGAAGGGCAGATGGTTGGCTGCCTGGACGCCGCCGCCTGGGATCGAGGGTGTGGTGGTGGACCCGCGGGCCGGTCCGAGATCGTGCGCAGCCTACGCGAGCGCGACACACAGCTGGGGCCGGATCGACGGCGAACGTGACGCCGCCGCGAGCCTCCGCGACGAAGCACGTGCCATCCGCACCGAGCCGCCCGCCACCGACGCCCAGGCACACGCGGCCGGCGCGAGCACGACAGCCAGGCCGCGCCGAACCCCGCGGGCCGCGAGGATCCGGCACCTCGGCCAGCCGTTCCAGCCAGCCCGACACCCCCTGGGGCGATCGTCTACACCTCCGCCGCTTCCTGCTCGGCGAGGAAGTCCTCGACCTGGTGGCGAATAATGCGGGATCGTCGAACGAATTCGATGACAAGGCGCCGATGGAAAAATACTTGCCAGTAATCCCTAAATAAGCCATGCATGAAAATGCATGCCACAGTCATCTGCCGTACCAGTCGCTCGCCCGGCGCGGCCACCTGCCCGCGCGGCGCGGCGCGGCGGACGGCTCGACCAACTCGCCGCCGACGCCTTCCACTTCGCCGGCATGCCTGGCCTGACGATCACGGCTCCCGCCGTCGAGGGCGCCCCCATCGCCGGGCGGACCCAGGCCGACCTCGAGCGGGCGTTCGAGCAGCGTGCGCGGGAGCTCGGGGTCCCGATCCGGCGGGGCCACAGGGTCGTCGCCCTGTCCCAGACCGCCGACCTGGTGGAGATCACGGCCGAGCAGGCCGACGGCGGACGTGCCGTCGTCACCGCCGACTACGCCGTGGGCGCGGACGGAGCGCGCAGCGCGGTACGGCAGCTGGCCGGCATCCCCAGCGACGACCACCCGCCGACTGTGGCGGCACTGCTCGGGCGGGTCCGTCTGCTGGCCCCGGCCGGCACTCCGCCGGGATGGCACCTGACGCCGCGCGGATGGACGGTGATCAACGTCAATCCGTTCGGGTACAGCCGTGTGATCACTTTCGATTTGTCCGGGCCGCACACCGACCGGCACACGCCCGAGCAAGATCTTCGGGACGCTCCTGGCTAGGGCTGCGGCGGGTTGCTGTGCAACTTTCGCTGTTCCCGGCGGTTTGGGTGACGGATGACCACTCCTCCCATGCCGCCGGACCCGGTGAGCCGGATCAGCGGGGTTCCCGGGAGCCGGTCCGGAGTGGTCTTGTCCGTCAGGCCGCCGACGCCGGGATCCATGCCGCTGGTGTCCGCCGCCCAGCTGTCGGGGATGACGATCGTGACACCGGACGTCTCCCCGTACACCTCCACCACTACCTCCGTGAGGCGGCACTCGACCCGGGTGAAGTCAACCTTCACGCCCCCCAAGCCACCATGAGCGATCACGCGCCCGGGAACCTCCCAGCGCCCGGGGCCTTGAGACACGCCGTGCATGCCGCCCTTGAGCACCAGCGGCGGCCGGCTCTCCGGCGCACTGGGCCTCGGCAAGTCGGCGGTCAGGACGGCCAGTTCGGCGTGTGTCTTGGACTTCATCGCCTGCTCCAGGCGTGAATCCAGCTCATCGAAATCGATTCGCCCCTCGGCTGCCGCATCGCGCAGCTGCTCCACCACTGCTTCCCGGTCGTCGTGAGAGGCTCGGAGCTCCGGAGGCTGGGCAGTCATGATCACTATGATAAGTAGGCAGCGGGCTGAGCGAACCGCATATCTCAAAAACGCCTGGTACTCCGCTGTGACTTCGCGATCTTGCGCTGGAGCCCGGGGCAGAACGGCAACGGCCACTGCGTGATCATCAAGGGTTGTGTGGACTCATGACGATCAAGCAGTGGCCGCGGGTCACGGCATAGACGCCGCCCGTTGGCGGGCGATGTTCGACCAGGCCATAGCCCGGATCGCGGGCCGGTTCACGCGGGTGGAGCCGCGTGGCACGGCCCGCGCCTTCGTACTCGCCCTGCTGTCCGGCGTCGAGCGGAAGAACTGCCGGCGGCTGGCCGAGCAGGCCGGCCATGCCCGCCCCGGGCCGATGCAGCGGCTGCTGCGAAGTGCCCGCTGGGATGCCGACGCGGTTCGCGACGACGTCCGCGCTTACGTCCTCTTCCAACCTCAAGTCGGGGCGTGATGAAGGACGAGAACGGTCTTCACGCTGTCGGCGATCCGGTTGGTGCTTCAGTGGAGCTTTCGCAGGTGGCACCAGCCTTTGAAGGTGGCCATGGCCTGTTCGCCGATGCATCGGACCTTGGCATGGCTGCTGTGGCGGAGGCGTACTGGCCGACGGCCGCGTCCGCGCGGAGACGAGAGGCCGTTCCCGGTGATATGGACCGGGGACCGGCGCCTCGCCCGTTAGTTCAGGCCGCCCGGATCGCCCGGTCGATCTCCGCGCCGGAACGGGCCACTACGACGGGCCACTCGTCCCTGAGGGAGGCGGGCAGAAGCTCGCGGTCCTCGTTCCGCAGGATCATGGTCGGCCCGCCCGGGACGACGAGCACGGCATTCAGCCGTCGCAGCAGGACGGCCAAGAGGTCCATGATCCCGTCACCTCCGAAGCGGTTGAAGGTGATGCCGGTCGGGCTATTGAAGTAGACATCCGCCTCCTCCCCCTCCGCCGTACTCACCAGCATGAAGTCCGTCTCGCGGTCCCGCACCACCGCATAGGGGCCGAGGACCTCGTGCGCGGCACTCATGTCCAGCGGCGCCGGCTCACCGTTCTCGAACCGGCACACGAAGATGTCAAAACTCATGGAGTCCTTTCCAACCTCAGGGTGAGGCGTGGTGAAGGACGACGACAGCCTTCACGATGTTGGTGATCCGGTTGGTGCAGCGGAGTTTCCGCAGAATGCGGCAGCCCTTCAGTATGGCCATGGCCTGTTCGCCAAGACAGCGGATCTTGGCGTGGGTGCTGTTGTGTCGCCGCTTCCAGCGTTTGAGCCGACGGCCCCTGAACGGCACACGGACGGGGCGCCCGGCGCCCTGGTAAGCCTTGTCGCGACGCCGATGCCGAACCCGGCGGCGAGCCGCGCGTAGGTGTCCCCGCAGCACAGGTGGGCGAGGACGAGCAGGGCCTGACGGCCGACCGGCAGCCGTCGCCACCGGGTCCCGATCTCTCGCTGCCGGGCATACAGCCGTGTGGTCAGGAAGCGCAGGGTGCGGCTGGAAAGATCGATCGACGACGGGTAGACAAGCACGCGCAGCTCCTGGCGGACACGGGTGATCTTGCTCGAGAACCCGTCTACCAGGAGCTTCGTCGTTCCGTACAGCTGGCAGCCCCCAACACCTCACCGCCGCAGGGAGGTTGGAAAAGGCTCCTTGACTGATTGCCGATCTCGGGGCAATGGCTCTTTCCCAGGTACCCGTAAGAGCGCGGTCCCCAGCAACGCTCTAATCCTGGCTTCAGGTTGACGGGGGACAATGGGCGGCAAAAACATCGACTGGAAGGGGGCGGGCCGGCGTGCGGATCATGATCGCGGATGATGAAGCGGCCATCCGTGAGTCGCTGGAGCGGGTGCTCCAGGTCGAGGGCTACGACACCAGCACCGTCGCCAACGGTCTCGCCGTGCTCGACGGGGTCGGTGGGGCCGACGGAGACACGCTGGATCTGCTGATCCTCGACGTGATGATGCCCCGCCTCGGCGGGTTGGAGACCTGCCGGCAGTTGCGGGCCGCGGGTCGGGATCTGCCGGTGCTGATGCTGACCGCACGTGACCAGGTCTCCGACCGGGTCACGGGGCTGGACGCGGGCGCCGACGACTACCTGCCCAAGCCGTTCGCCACCGAGGAGTTACTGGCCCGGGTGCGGGCCCTGCTACGCCGGCGCACGCCGACCGACGAGGAGTCGCAGATCCTGTCGTTCGCCGACGTCCGGCTCGATCCCGACAGGTTCGAGGCGTGGCGGGGTGGGCGGCCCCTGCGCCTGACCCGGACCGAGTTCGCCCTCCTGCAGGTCCTCATGTGCAACGCGACCCGGGTCGTGACCCGCGACGCGCTGTTCGAGGCGATCTGGGGCTGGGGCATGAGCTCAACAGCCAACAACCTCCAGGTATACGTGAGTTACCTGCGCCGCAAGATGGAGGCCGAGGGTGAGCCGCGGTTGATCTACACGCTGCGCGGCCTGGGATACACGTTGCGGGAGACTCCTCCGTGAGCAGGCCCGCCGGCCGGGAACCGCGCAGGCTGACCCGATGGTGGCGCCGGCGGTCCCTGCGGACCAGGCTGACGGTGATCGCGGCGACGGCCATCGCGGTCAGCGTGTTCGTGGCCTTCCAGGTGGCCAGCGAGCTGCTGGACTGGGAGCTGCGGGGCACCGCCGAGAATCAGCTGCGCGCCGACTCCCGCGTCCTGGCGACGAACGCGCAGCGCGCCGGTCCGGCAAAGGTCCAGCTACCGCCGTATCCCGGATCCGGTCGGCTGGTGCGGGTCGTCCTGCCCGACGGCTCGACCCGCACGCCGGCCGGCCAACCCGCGCTGCCCCCGGTCAGCGAGCCCGCCCGGCGTGTGGCGCAGGGCGCGTCGGCCGACCTGATGGAGTCGAACGACAGCGACGAGGACGGCTACCTCGTCTACACGCTGCGGGCGGGCGACGGCGCGGTCCAGGTGGCCCAAGCCGTCGACGACAGCCCGATCAATCGGTTCGGGTTCGGCATGCTGCTGATCGGGTTGCTCTGCGTGGTCGGCGGCGGCCTTGTCGGGCGGACCGTGGCACGGACCGGACTGGCTCCGATCGACCGGCTGACCGCCGCCGCGGTACGTGTCGCGCACACCCGGGATCTCGACGCCGGCATCCCGGATGAGGGCGGTGGGGAGATCCGGCGGCTGATCCAATCGATCAACGACATGCTCGCCGCGCTCCGGGACTCCCGGCGGGCCCAGCGGCTGCTCGCCGAGGACGCCGCCCACGAGCTCAAGACCCCGCTCACCAGCCTGCGCCTCAACGTCGAGCTGCTGATCCGGCTCGATCGGCGCGGCACCCTGGACAGCGCACTGCCGGCGGAGAGCCGGACCCGGCTGCTCAACGATCTCGGCGCCCAGGTGGCCGAGTTGAGCACCCTTGCCGCCGAGCTGACCGACCTGGCGCGTGGTGAGGTCAGCGACGAGAGCACCGAGGTGCTCGACTTCGCCGACGTGGTGGGGGCCGCCGCGACCCGGGCGCGTTCCCGCTCGCCCGACATCGACGTCGCGCTCGACGTGACCTCCGTGTGGGTGAGCGGGCGTCCCGCTGCGCTCGAGCGGGCGGTGCTCAACCTCATCGACAACGCCGGCAAGTGGTCCCCCGCGGACCAGCCGGTCCAGGTCCGGCTCCGTGCCGAGGGCGCGTCGGTGGTGCTCGAGGTCGACGACGCCGGGCCGGGCATCGACGCCACCGACATACCGCGGGTGTTCGACCGGTTCTACCGGGCCGACAGCGCCCGGGCGTTGCCGGGATCCGGTCTGGGGCTGTCGATCGTGCAGCGGGTCGTCGACGCCCACGGCGGCCGGGCCACCGTTGCCCGCTCCGCACGCGGTGGCGCGCTGCTTCGGGTCGACCTTCCGGCCGTGGCCCCGCCTGCCCCGATCGCGCGGTTCACCGCCGGGGAGGACACCGCGGCGTGCTGAGCGCCCCGGCGACGCGGTGCGGGACAGGGGACGGCGGCCCTCGGGCATGCCCCCCGCGCGGCTCACCGTCGGGGCAGGACACCGCGATGCGCCGCCCCCCGGCGGGTGGCGCAGGACCGAAGGGCGGCGACCGTCGGGCCCGTGAAAAGAGTCCGGGACGGGCCTGGTCCCCGTCCCGGATCTCGTCCGTGCCGCCGCGCTCACCGTTGCAGCGCGGGCTCCTCGTCGTCGGCGAGCGGCTGTTGACCGGCCGGCAGCTCCGCCGCCGGCCGGGACAGCCGGCTCGGCCACCAGATCCGGCGGCCGATCAGCAAGGTGAGGGCGGGCACCAGAACCGACCGCACCAGCAGGGCGTCGAGCAGCACGCCGAAGGCGACCAGGAACCCGACCTCGATCAGCATCACCAGCGGAAGTGTGACGAGGACCGCGAACGTGGCCGCCAGGACCAGGCCTGCCGAGGTGATGACGCCACCGGTGGCAGAGAGGGCTTTGAGCATGCCCTCTCTGGTGCCGAGACGCACGGTCTCCTCCCGGGCCCGGCTGGCCAGGAAGATGTTGTAGTCGACGCCGAGCGCCACCAGGAACAGGAATGCCAGCAGCGGCACCGAATAGTCGATCCCCTTGAACCCGAGGATCGTGTCGAAGAGGAACACGCTGCCTCCGTAGGCCGCGGCGAATGAGACGATCACGGTGGCCATCAGGACCAGCGGGGCCAGGATCGCGCGCAGCAGCAGCCCGAGGACGATCAGGACGACGGCGAGCACCAGCGGGATCACCAACTTCTCGTCGCGCTCGGTGGTCACCTCGGTGTCGAGGTTCTCCGCACTCGGGCCGCCGACGATCGCCTCCGCCCCGCTCACCGCGCGCACGGCGGTGCGCACCCGCAGAATCGTGTCGTACTCCGCGTCGGTGTCCGGCGCGTCCTTCGGGAACACGGAGATGTTGGCCCAGCCGCCGCTGGTCTGCTCCGGGACGGCCAGGGCCACACCGCGAGTGTCCTTGACGACGTCGAGCACCCGCTCCTGGTGCGCCGGACGCGTGAAGACCGTCATCGGCTGACCGCCGAGCTCCGGGAAGTGCTGGCGGAGAACGGCGAAGCCGGTGACCGACTCCGGCGCGGACAGGAACTGGTCCTGCTCCCGCAGGGCGCCGGTGTTGCCCGCCAGCCCGAGGGCGAGCACGCCGAGGACTCCGAGCGAGCCGAGCGCCGCCACCCACCGGCGGCGGCTGATGGCGGTGCCGAGCCGTCCCCACAGCCCCGGCTTCTCCTCCACGGCCGTGCTGAACCGCGGGATGGCCGGCCAGAAGATCCGCCTGCCGAGCACCACGAGCACCGCCGGGAAGAGGGTCAGCATGGCAACCAGCGCGCACAGGATGCCGGCCGCACCGATCGGGCCCAATCCGCTGGTGCTGTTCAGGTCCGCGACGAGCAGGCAGAGCAGGCCGGCGACCACGGTGGCCGCGGACGCGACGATGGCCGGCGCCGCGCCGCGTAGCGCGTGGACCATCGCGACCCGGACGTTCTCGTGGTGGTGCAGTGCCTCCCGATATCGAGCGATGAGCAACAGCGCGTAGTCCGTGCCGACGCCGAACACCAGGATCGTCAGCAGCGCCGAGTTCTGGTCGTTGACCACGATGCCGAAGCCCTTGACC
Source organism: Streptomyces sp. NPDC029044 (assembly GCF_040637495.1). Taxonomy (NCBI): domain Bacteria; kingdom Bacillati; phylum Actinomycetota; class Actinomycetes; order Kitasatosporales; family Streptomycetaceae; genus Streptomyces; species Streptomyces sp. NPDC029044. Next base: position 103,342 of record NZ_JBEZWN010000008.1, on the reverse strand, counting down.
AGCAGGTAGACCGTCCCCATCGCGGTCAGTGCGGCCGCGCCGACGGCCACCAGCGGGATGATCCACAACACCGGGCTGCGGTAGGTGAGGATGAGCAGGAGCGTGACGACGACGATGGTGGTGAGGAGGACCTGCACGTCGATGCCGTCGAAGACGGCATCCATGTCGCCGTCGATCGCGCCCGGGCCGGTCACGTCGAGTTCCAGGCCCAAGGGGCGGTCCTTCGCGGCGTCACGTAACGGGCCGACGATGTCCTCCGGTGCGCCGTGGGCCGTGCTCACCTCGAGGGTGAACATCATCGCCTTGCGGTCGGTGGAGGGGCTCGTCGGTGAGCCCTCGTCGTCCTCGCCGGCCGCCGCCGTCGCCTTCGGCGCGTACTGCCTGGCAAGGGTGTTGTAGTGGCGCTCGACCGTCGCGCGGTCGGCGTCGGTCATGCCGTCGGCGCGGTGGTAGACGAAGACGAACGTGTTGCTGTCACCGCCGGGGAGACGGTCGTCCAGCACCGCCACCTTGGTGGACTCGGCACCTGCCGGCAGGGTGTCCACGGCGCTGTCGGTGGTGACCGAGCTCAGCTTTCCGCTCAGCGGCACCATGCCCGCCGCCAGCACCAGCCACAAGCCGATCACCAACCAGGGCACCCACCGGCCCGCCAACCGGCCGGCCGGCGCTTCCCCGGACGGCGCTGCGTCGACTGCCATCACTAGCCTCCTACATACGGGTTGCATCGCTTGTCTGGATGCCTACTTCGTACTGAGCGAACCTGAGGCGACTGTTAATGCGGTGCTCAGGCCGGTGGGCCGAACCATGTGCCCGGCGCACGCACCAGCGTGGTGGCGGCGAGCTCCTGCCCGATGGGCACGGCTCGGGCGACACAGCCGTCGGGCCGGACGAGTGACGCGTCGACGTCCACCCGGTCCGTGCGGACGGTGACGGTGTCGACCCGTCCGGTCCACGCGGCCGCGGCGTCGCGGGTCTCCGCGGGGTCGACGAGGTCGAGCAGGAGCCCACGACCCTCACGCAGCAGGTCCGCCGACCGGGTCACGGCGGTGACGACGTCCGGTCGGGCCGCTCCGGCGTCAACGTCCGGGCGCAGGGCGCCAACGAGCCGGTGGTCGTCGCCCAGGTCGTGACGGACGTCCATGCCGGCGAGCATGTCGGCGACGTACCGGTGGGTGTCGTCGAGGTCCATGAGGTCGGAGAACATCTCTCACGGCGCCCTCGTCAGCGAGGCGGGGCACATCAGGGCGATCGGGCCCGGGTGTTCTGGAGCAGGCGCGCCGCGACCGGATGCCCTTCGGTGGTGCAGGTGTCGAGGATGTCCTCGCCCACGGCCGCGAGCTGCCGGCCGAGGTTCGGCGCGTCGGCGAAGGCCCTGGCAGCCGACCGGTGCGTACCCGTGGGCCGCGTCCCCGGCCGGCAGGATTCGGCCGGTCCGGTACGTGGTCGCCTGCCGCGCGGTGTCGACCCAGCGGGCCCGGACGACATCGCGGTGATCGTGACATCGGGCCGCTCACCTGCCGGATGCTGTCCTGCAGCTCCTCGATGGTGAGCGGCTCGACCTCCCGCGGCGCACCGGAGCTCTTTGGTCCGTGAAGGGGCCGGCGGGAATCCCCCGGATGCCAGACTGTAGCCTTAGCGAACCAATTGTCTGCGGTGCGTATGGGCTGTGACGGGTTGCCTTCAGCGCGAAGTCGCCTCCAGGCGACCCGACTTCGAGCTCTAGAAGAACCCGAGCTTCTTAGGGCTGTAAGAACAGAGAATGTTCTTCGTCTGCTGGTAGTGGTCGAGCATCATCTTGTGCGTCTCGCGTCCCATCCCCGACTTCTTGTAGCCGCCGAACGCCGCGTGCGCCGGGTAGGCGTGGTAGCAGTTGGTCCACACCCGGCCCGCCTTGATCTCGCGGCCCAGGCGGTACGCCGTGTTGCCGTCGCGGGTCCAGACGCCCGCGCCGAGACCGTACAACGTGTCGTTGGCGATCTTCAGGGCCTCGTCCACCGAGTCGTACGTCGTGACCGAGACGACCGGGCCGAAGATCTCCTCCTGGAAGATCCGCATGTCGTTGGTGCCGCGGAAGATGGTCGGCTCGATGTAGTAGCCGCCCTCCAGACCCGGCACCGCACGGGGGCTGCCGCCCGTGACGACCTCCGCGCCTTCCTTCCGGCCGATGTCGAGGTAGGAGAGGATCTTCTCGTACTGGTCGTTGCTCGCCTGCGCGCCGATCATGGTCGCCGGATCCAGCGGGTCGCCGCCGACGATGGCCCGGGTGCGTTCGACGCAGCGGGCCATGAAGTCGTCGTAGATCGACGAGGGGATGAGGGCGCGGGACGGGCAGGTGCAGACCTCGCCCTGGTTGAGGGCGAACATCACGAAGCCCTCGACCGCCTTGTCCAGGAAGTCGTCGTCGGCCGCCATGACGTCGGGCAGGAAGATGTTGGGGCTCTTGCCGCCCAGTTCCAGGGTGACGGGGATGATGTTCTCGCTCGCGTACTGCATGATCAGGCGGCCGGTCGTCGTCTCGCCGGTGAACGCCACCTTCGCCACCCGCGGGCTGGATGCCAGCGGCTTGCCCGCCTCCACGCCGAAGCCGTTGACGACGTTGACCACGCCCGGCGGGAGCAGGTCGGCGATCAGATCGATGACGTAGAGCAGGCTGACCGGGGTCTGCTCGGCCGGTTTGATGACGACGCAGTTGCCCGCGGCCAGAGCCGGGGCGAGCTTCCACGTGGCCATGAGGATGGGGAAGTTCCACGGGATGATCTGGCCGACCACGCCCAACGGCTCGTGGAAGTGGTACGCGACGGTGTCGGCGTCTATCTCCGCGATGCTGCCCTCCTGGGCGCGGACGACCCCGGCGAAGTACCGGAAGTGGTCCACGGCCAGCGGGATGTCGGCGGCCAGGGTCTCGCGGACCGGCTTGCCGTTCTCCCACGTCTCGGCGACCGCGATCTTCTCCAGGTTCTGCTCGATGCGGTCCGCGATCCGGTTGAGGATGTTCGCGCGTTCCGTCGTGGACGTGCGGCCCCACCCGTCGGCCGCCCGGTGCGCGGCATCCAGGGCCAGGTCGACGTCGGCCGCGGTGGAACGGGCGACCTCGCAGAAGACCTTGCCGGTCACGGGCGTCGGGTTCTCGAAGTAGCGGCCCTCGACGGGCGCGGTCCAGTCGCCGTCGATGAAGTTGTCGTAGCGGCGGGCGAAGGTGACGATGCTGCCCTCGGTTCCTGGCTGCGCGTACACCATGGCGGCTCTCCTCGGTGAAAGTGCGGTGCGGGACGGGTTGCTACGTCCCTCACTGTGCTCCGGGGAGGTTGGCGCAAGGTTGGTGCGGCGGGACGCGGACGTCAGTCGCGCAGGGACGCCGTCAGCCGCCCCCTCGCGATCGCGCGGCGCGTGTCGTCCGGGCCCAGCAGCCGCAGCGCGTGCTCGTGGACCCCGGCGTCGTACGGGGCCCGTTCGCCGTAGCGCAGGGCGTGCTCCGGGCGCGTGCTCGCCAGCACGGCCTCGCGCACCGCCACTTCGAGGCGCGTGCGCCACTCCTCGATGCCGGGGGCCTCGGAGCGGGGCAGGAGCGGGCCGCCCCAGTGGCGCAGCGCGGTGTCCGTGTCGCCGTGCTCCAGCGCGCGCAGGACGTCGGTGGCGTCGCAGGACACCGGGGCGGTGAGGGCGTAGTGGCGGGGTGATATCGCACCGCCGAGCGCGCGGCGCAGGTGGGAGATCTCCGCCTTGAAGGTGGAGGACGTGACCGGCCGGTCGCCGTACAGCGCCGACCGGAGCCGTTCCGATGAGAAGCCCTCGGGTTCCAGGGTGAGGAGGGTGAGGATCTCCAGCTGACGGGGGCGCAGGGGGAGTGGCCGCCCCTCGTGCACGACGCGTTCGGAGCCCAGGCACGTGAGCCGCAGCCGGCCCGGGCGGGGCACCTCCGTGGTCAGGCGGGCCTCGATCGTCGCCACCAGCGTGCGGACGGTGGACATGGCCAAGGGGTGCGAGCGGTCCCAGGTCGTGGACAGGTCCAGCACGCCGAGGACGCGGCCGTCACGGCCGTGCACGGGGGCGCAGTAGCAGACCCAGCCGTGCAGGGCGGACACCAGATGCTCGGCCGAGAAGACAGAGCTGGGGCGGCCGGTGCGCAGGGCGAGGGAGAGCGCGTTGGTGCCCATGGCCTGCTCGTCCCAGCGGCCGCCCGGCGCGAAGTTGACCCGCTCGGCACGGCGGCGCATGGCCGGGCCGCCGCAGGTCCACAGGATGGTGCCGCCCTCGTCGGTGACCGCGGTGACGAACCCGGCGTCCTCGGCGATGCTGTGCAGTTCCCCGGCGAGGGCGGAGACCGGCCCGTACAGCGGTGAGGACGTCCAGCGCTGGTGCACCCGGCCGCCGTCGGTGACCGGGGCGCTGTCCCGCCCCGGGTCCACACTGCCCAGCGAGCGCGCCCATGACTCGGTCACCTCGTGGCGCAGGGCCGCGGTGCCGCCGGGCCGCGCACCCGGCACGCTCAGCCGCGGCACCCAGCGGGACCACTCGTGCTCCAGCACGGCCCTGCGCTGCTTGAGGTCAGGGCGCTGTGACATGGCCTCTCCCTGCCGTCGTACCGGCTTCTCGGCGTGAGGTCAGTGTTACCGGATGCGCCCGCCCCGGTCGAGAATCCCGTCGGGCCCGGGCCGGCTGTTCTGAACGGGCGACCGCCTGACTGGATGTTTGTCCGGTACCCGGGTGCCGCCGTCCGGGTGACGGGTTCACTCGACCCGACGGACGGCGCCCGGCCCGCGTACCACCGGTGTGCGGCGCCGCGTTCCCCTGGCATGGACAGCACGGAGACGGCACGGCGCCTTCCCGGGAACGACGCCGCGCCCCGCTCGTACGCCGAACTCACCGCCGGATACGCGGGACATCCGCCGATCTACGCGGCTCTGGTCGCCGAGTGGGAGGCGCGCGGCCACACGGTCCCGGAGCACCGCGACGGCCAGTGGGTCTCCTTCGCCGCGCCGGCCGAGAGCGAGACCTGGACCGCCGTCACCTCGTGGACGGCCGGCCGGCACATGGGCCCGGTGGTCCCCGCGGCTCCTCACCCACCGGGGGCGGGGGCCGCTGCCGGGTTCCGCCCCGCAGCGGGCTCCGGCCGTCACCCGGCGACGGCGGGGTCCTCTGCCGGAGCCCGGCTCACCAGCCGTCCGGCACCGCCGGCTCCGCGCTGACCGGCGCCAGTACCGCGAGGGTCCCGCTGGCCTCCCGCAGGGCCGATTCGAGCGTGCCCGGCGTGTGCAGCGCGCCGCTTCCGTCGGGCGGGACGAGCCACTCCAGACGGCCGGCGGGCCGGTACGGCGGCGGCACGGCGACCCAGGCGCCCCGGCCGACGTGCCGCACACCGAAGCCGACCCATTCGCTGAACGGGTCGGGCGGCAGGAAGAACCCCACTCTGCGGGCCGCGCAGTCCACCAGGGTGGGGCCCGGCACCTTCAGCGGGTCGCGCCACAGGATGTCCAGCGCGAGGAGGCCGAGCCGGTCGGGAACGGTGAGCACGTCCCAGTACCGCCCGGCCTCCACGAGTACCGTTCCCGCGCCGTAGTCCCACTCCCGCTTGCACTCCTGGGGGTCCGTGGCGGCCGCGGCGAGCCACTCGACGGCTTGCTTCCACATGACGCTCTGCATGGCCACCCCAGTACGGTCGGCGGCGCCGCTGTCGGGCGCGCACTGGACACGGGCCGGTGACCCGCGGGTTCCGCGTGCCTCCCGGCCGTAGCCATGCTCGTAGATATTTCTACGGCCCGGAAGGGGTGGCGTGGTCTGGCGTTTGGGTCGTGCACGTCCCGGTCGAAAGGGGACACCCGCAGGCGCGTCCCGCACGGCCGCGGTCAACTTCGTGCGCGTCCCTACCGCTCCACGGTCAGGTCACCGAACCTGGGACCGGCTGAAGGTGCCCGTGCCGTGGTCGGTGAGCGCGTGCGCCCCGCCCACCAGTGGCGGGGCGCACGGCCCTCACCAGCGAGGGAGCTTCAGCTCGTACTCCGGCCGGAACCGCTGCATGTAGCCGGTGTCGTCCCGGCCGCGCATCCCGGAGTCGACGTACCTCCGGTGCAGGCGCTCCAGTTGGTCGTGGTCGAGCTCGACACCCAGCCCCGGGCCGGTGGGCACCTCGACCTCCCCGTCGCGCAGCTCCAGCACGCCGGGGACGATCACGTCGTCCGCCGAGTTCCAGGGGTAGTGCGTGTCGCAGGAGTGGTCGAGGTTGGGGATGGCCGCGGCGACATGGGTCATCGCGGCGAGGCTGATGCCCAGGTGCGAGTTGGAGTGCATCGACAGAGCGAGCCCGAACGCCTCGCACAAGGCGGCCAGTTCACGGGTGCGCCGCAGCCCGCCCCAGTAGTGGTGGTCGGTGAGCAGCACCTGGACGGCATCCTGCTCCACGGCCGGCTTCAGATGCTCCCAGGCGATCACGCACATGTTGGTCGCGAGCGGCATGGGGGAGTCCTTCGCCACCTCCGCCATGCCCTCGATGCCCTGGGTGGGATCCTCCAAGTACTCCAGGACACCGTCGAGTTCACGGGCGACGTACTTCGACGTCCCGACCGTCCACGCCACGTTCGGGTCCAGCCGCAGCGGTTGCCCGGGGAAGGCCTCCGCCAGGGCCCGCATCGCGGCGATCTCCTCGTCGGGCGGGAAGACGCCGCCCTTGAGCTTGAACGACCGGAAGCCGTAGCGCTCCTGCATCAGCCGGGCCTGCTCGACGATCCCGGCCGGGTCGAGGGCCTCGCCCCAGTCGTCGCCGATCGCCGCACGGCCGTCCAGCGCTGGGTGCTCGGCCCACTTGTAGAAGAGGTACGCGGCGAACGGCACCGCGTCACGGACCCTGCCGCCCAGCAGGTCGCTGACCGGGCGGCCGAGGAGCTTGCCCTGCGCGTCCAGGCAGGCCACCTCGATTGCCGAGGTGGTCCAGCCGCGTTCGTGGGAGCTCGGCACGGTCGGCAGCAGCGCCGTGTCGATCGCGGCGGAGACGGCGGTGGTGTCGAAGACGTCCATGCCGGCGACGACGTTGGCGGCGGCGTGCAGCCGCTCCAGCCGGGCCGCCCCGCCCGGCGACTCCCCGAGTCCCACCGTGCCGTCCTCCAGCACCAGTTGGAGGATGATCCGCAGGGCGAGCGGCTCGTGCACGCCGTTGGAGTTGAGCAGTGGCGGGTCGCCGAAGGCGATCGGGGTGACGATCAGCTCGCGGATGCGTGTGGCGCTCATGCGGCGGCCACCTCCAGTCCGTGGTCGAGCAGTTTCGCGAGCCGGGCGAGGTGCTCCGGCGTCGGGTCGAGCAGCGGCGCCCGTACGCCGCCGACGTCCAGGCCGCGCAGGGTCACTCCCGCCTTGACCAGCGACACGGCGTACCCGGGGACCTCGTCGCGCAGGGCGACCAGCGGGCCGTAGAACTCGTCGAGGAGCCGGGAGACCAGGGCGTCGTCGCCGTCGGCGAGAGCCCGGTGGAAGGCCAGGGCGATCTCCGGGGCGAAGGCGAACACCGCGGAGGAGTACAGCTCCACGCCGACGCCTTTGTAGGCGGGCGCGGTCATCTCGGCGGTGGGCAGACCGTTGAAGAACTGGAAGTCCTCCGTACCCGGCACGGCACGTACCGCGCGGACGATGCGGTGCATCCGCTCGATGTCCCCGAGGCCGTCCTTCAGGCCGGCCACGCCGGGCAGGGCGGCGATCTCGGCGGCCGTCTGCGCGGTGAGCCGGGCGGTTCCCCGCTGGTAGAAGACGACGGGCAGGTCTGTGGCCGCGACGACCTCTTCGACGTACCGCACGAGGCCCTGCTGCGGGGCGCTGACGAGGTAGGGCGGCAGCAGCAGGATGCCGTCGGCGCCCGCGCGTTCGACGCGGGCGGCCTGGTCCCGGGCGACCGGGGTGGGACCGCCGGCCGCCGCCAGGACCGGCACCCGTCCGGCCGTGGTGCGCACGGCGACCCGGGTGGCCCGCTCGATCTCCTCGGCCGACAGCGCGTGGAACTCGCCGGTGCCGCAGGCGACGAACACACCTCCCGCGCCCGCGGCGACCCCCGACTCGATGTGCTCAGCCAGCCGTTCCTCGTCCAGTGAACCGTCCGCCGCGAACGGCGTGACCGGGAAGAACAGCACTCCGTGGAACTTCATGTCTCCCTCATACGTGGGGGTTGTCAGCCCTTGGTGGCCCCGGCGGCGATGCCGGTGACCAGCGAGCGCTGGAGGAGCAGATAGACGATCAGGCTGGGGATCAGGGCGATGACCGCACCGGCCAGCACCACCCCGGAGCCGACCTCGGGGTCGGTGCGCAGGATGGACAGGGCGACGGTGACCGTGTAGTCGGTGGGGTCCTTGGCGGCGATCAGGGGCAGCAGGTACTGGTCCCAGATCATGATGAAGCCGAGCACCCCGGCGACACCGAGCGCGGGCTTGCACAGCGGCAGGACGACCTGCCACAGCATGCGCAGCTCGCCGACGCCGTCGATGCGGGCGGCCTCCTCGATCTCGGTGGGGATGTCCTTCATGAACTCGGTCAGCAGCATCACGGAGAAGCCCCAGGCACCGAGCGGCAGGATCACACCCCAGACGGTGCCCTTGAGGTCGACGCCGACCACCGGCACATGGCCGAGGACCAGGGACAGCGGGATGGCGATGACCTCCTCCGGGAGCATCATCGTCAGCATGAACAGGGTCAGGATCAGCGCCTGTCCGCGGAACTTGTGCCGGGCCAACGCGTACGCGGCCAGCGTGCACACGGCGAGCTGGAGCAGCAGTCCGCCGCCCGCGATGACCAGGGAGTTGCCGAAGTAGTCCCAGATTCCCCGCTCGCCCGCCACGTGGAAGTTCAGCAGGGTCGGGTGGTGGGGGAGGAACGACAGGGTCGAACCGCTGGCCTTCTCGCTGAAGGAACCGGAGAAGATCGTCAGGAACGGCGCCGCGAAGACGCCCAGGGCGAGCAGGCAGAGCAGGACGCGCAGCGCCCAGGCGGGTCCCGGCCGGTCGCTCCAGCCGAGGGCGGTGTCGAAACGGGCGGGGGTGGTGCGCCGCTTCCCGGCGGACGTGCGCGCGGGTGAGGCGGTGACCGGGGTCCGGACGGGGTCGATGGCGGGGGCGCTCATCTCACGTCTCCCCTCTTGCGGAGGTAGTTGACCGTGACGGTGAGCAGCAGCGTCACGCAGAGCAGAACCACGGAGGCGGCCGAGGCGCCGCCGATGTCGTTACGGGTGAAGCCGAGGGTGTAGGCGCGGGTCATCCACACGTCGGTGGAGCCGGCCGGGCCGCCGCCGGTGAGGACGTAGACCTCGGTGAAGACGCGCAGTCCGCGGATGGCGGCGAGGGTGAGGACGATGCCGAGGGCGGGCCGGATCGCCGGCAGCGTGATGTGCCGCAGCCGCTGCCAAAGCGATACGCCGTCCATCGCGGCGGCCTCGTACAGCGACCGGTCCACGCCCGCCAGCCCGGCGAGGATGATCACCATGTTGTACGGGGCGAGCATCCAGATCCCCATGGCCATCGTCGCCCACAGCGCGGTGTCGGGGTTGTCGAGGTAGGGCACCGGCCCGAGTCCCAGGAGCCCCAGACCGCTGTTGATCAGGCCGTCGGAGGTCGGGTAGTACATCAGCCGCCACATCTCGCCGACCACCGCGGTGGCGGTGACCACGGGCAGGAACACGGCGGTACGGATGATCTTCAGCGACCGTGCCTGGCCCTCCAGCAGCAGCGCCAGCGCGGATCCGACGAGGATCCCGCCGAGGGACATCCCGACACCGAGGAGCAGGGTGTGGCCGATGGCGTCCTGGAAGCGGTGGTCGGTCAGGACCCGTGTGTAGTTGTCGAGGCCGACCCACTTGTCGCCGAGGAAGGGCCGCACCTCGAAGAAGCTGAGCCAGACGCCCTTGCCCATGGGCAGGAACTTGAAGACAAGGGCCAGCAGCAGACCCGGGGCGAGGAACAGCCAGGGCAGTACGGCCTTCTTGCCGATGGTCCGGGCTCTGCGCGGCCCGGGCGTCGTCGCGGTCGCGGTCATTTCAGCAGCTCCTGGTCCTTGAGGTCACCGGCGAGGGTGTCGTTGAGCTCCTTCAGGCCGGAGCGGACGTCGCTGCCGCAGTAGGTGAAGATCGCGTTGAGCGCGTCGGCGGTGTCCTGTTTGATCGGGGCGAAGTTCGGTGCGTTGGGGAACTGCACGGAGGCGGTCTCGTACGCCGTCTGCACCACGCTCCAGCGGGGGTCGTGGCGCACCTTCGCCGCGTCGAGCGTGGAGTTGACCGGGATGCGCACGACGGGCTGGTGGTCGCCGGTCATGGCGAGTTCCTGGCCCTCGGGGGAGACGAGGAACGCGGCGAGTGTCCGCTCCTGCCGCGCCTTGCCGGTTTTGGCGCCGAAGTAGATGTTCTCGCCGTCGGCCAGCACGTCGTTGTTGCCGGCCGGGCCCGAGGGGGCCGGGAGCACCTCGTACTTGTCCTTGCCGAGCGCCTTGTCGAAGGTGGAGATGTTGTACGGGCCGGTGAGGTACATCCCGGCGTTGCCGTCCTGGAAGTTGGTGGTGTTCGCGGTGACCGAGGTCAGGGCGCCGGGCTGGATGACACCGTTGTCGCCGCAGAAGAGGTTCTTCTTCATCCAGGTGACGGTGCGCAGGGCCGCCGGCGAGTCCATGGCGGGCCGGTAGCCCGGCCCCTCCTTCCGGAGGATCTGCACGCCGCCCTGCCACAGATAGCTGGCGCCCCACCAGGCGACGTAGCCGTTCTGGGCGCTGCCCGGGACGACCATGCCGTACGTGTTCTTCCTGCCGTCCCCGTCGGGGTCGCGGGTGGCGAAGGCCCGGGCGAGGGTGAGGGTGTCCTGCCAGGTCTTCGGCTGCGGCAGGCCGAGCTTCTCGCGCCAGTCCTTGCGGACGAACAGCGTCATGGCCTGCCGGGAGTAAGGGATGCCGTAGTGCTTGCCGTCGAGGCCCACCGTGGACGACCAGGACTTGGCGGTGATCTCGTCATGCCCGGATATCGAGGCCGGGGTGATCGGCTTGAGCAGGCCCTGGGCCTGGTAGCTGCCCATCAGGGCCGTGTCGTTGATCATGACGTCCGGCAGGTCCTTGACGGACGCGCGGCTCTGCAACTGCTGGTCGAAGTTCATGACCGGCTGGTAGTCGATCTTGATACCGGTCTTCTTCGTGAAGGCGGCGAACACGCGGTCGTAGGTCTGGGCGGACTCCGGGTCGCTCCGGGTCCACACCTCCAGGGTGTTCGGGTCACCGGCCCCGGCTCTGCCGGAACCTGAGCCGCAGGCGGCCGTCCCGAACAGGAGCCCCGAGACGGCGAACGTGGCAGCCAGGCGGTGCACACGGCGGAGCCGCATGGCGATACAGCGTCGGCGATCCCGCATGGATGGTTCTCCGTTCATATTCGTGAACCCGCTTCACGAATCTAAATGATCGGCCAAGCTACGGATCGCTTCAGCGCCATGTCAAGACATGGCTGAAAGATTTCACCGACACCACACGGGGCCCGGGAACACCGAGGAAACGGCGACGGCCCCCACCGGATCATCCGGTGGGGGCCGTCCGAAAAGGAGGGGTGCTCAGGTCAGGCCTGGCGCTCGGCGTTCTTCTTCTTGATCCGCTCCGCTTCCTTGCGGACCTCCGCCTGGGTGGCGCGTTCCCGCTCCAGCCATTCGGGGCCCTCCTTCTTCAGGGCCTCGATCTGCTCGGTGGTGAGGGGCTCGGTGACACCGCCGCGCGCGAGGCCCGCGATGGAGACACCGAGCTTCGCGGCGACCACCGGCCGGGGGTGCGGGCCGTTGCGCCGCAGCTCCTGCAACCACTGCGGCGGGTTCGCCTGGAGCTCGTTCAGCTCGGCGCGCGAGACGACACCCTCCCGGAAATCGGCGGGGGTGGCCTCGAGGTACACACCCAGCTTCTTCGCCGCGGTCGCGGGCTTCATCGTCTGGGTGTTCTGGTGCGACGTCATGGACCCCAGGGTAACGAGCATGTGCACGCCCCCTGACCACGGCCGGTAACCTGGCGAGGTGACAGGCTCGGATGCAACCCCCTCGTTCCGGCTCGCCTACGTTCCCGGGGTGATGCCCGGCAAATGGGTGCGCATCTGGAACGAGCGGCAGCCCGGAGTCCCGCTGACCCTCACGCAGGTACCCGCCGGGGCGGTGGCCGAGCGGCTGCTGGGCGGGGACGCCGACGCGGGCCTCGTCCGCACACCCGTGGACCGCTCGGTCTTCAGCGCGATCCCCCTCTACACCGAGCAGACCGTCGTCGTGGTGCCCAAGGACCACCTGGTCACCGCCGTCGACGAGGTGGCTCCGGAGGACCTGGCCGACGACATCGTGCTGCACCCCCTCGACGACGTCCTGGACTGGGAGAACCTGCCCGGAAGGCCTGCTCTGGAGCGCCCCGCGACCACCGCCGACGCCGTCGAACTGGTCGCGGCGGGCATCGGCGTCCTCGTCGTCCCGCTGTCGCTCGCCCGCCTGCACCACCGCAAGGACCTCACCCACCGGCCCCTCAAGGACGCTCCCGAGTCGAGCGTGGCCCTGGCCTGGCCGGAGGACGCGAAGACGGACCAGGTCGAGGACTTCATCGGGATCGTCCGCGGCCGCACGGTCAACAGCACCCGGGGCCGTCAGCAGCCTCCGGCCCGGGGCGAGTCCGCGAACGCGGACCGCGGCGGCGCCCGGCGCAAGCCGGCGCCCGGAAAGTCGGCTGCCGGGAAGTCCGCCGGGGCGATGCGCACCGGGAAGAGCGGGCGCGGCGCCCCCAAGAACGACCGACGCGGCAAGCCCCGCCGCCGCTCATAGGAGCGGGGGCCGCGAACGGACCGCGACCCCCGAGACGTCGTACCCGGCTCAGCCGGCCGACGGAGACGGTGCCGGCGCCCCGTAGGACGGATTGGGGGCGACCGTCTGGAAATCCTTCAGCTCTTCGGGGATGGGCAGCACGCGAACCGGCGCACCCTGCTGCGGCGGCGGCGGAGTCGTCTGCTCCTGGGGCAGCTTGGGCGGGGCGGTGATCTGGAAGCTGACCTGCTCCTGGTTGATCAGGCCGGTCTTCTCCAGGACCGTGATGTGGTCGAGAACGGTGTCGTTGGTCGTGTCGGCGAGCTCCCGCACGAGGCTGTTCCGGGTGGTCGCCCGGATCTTGGCGATCGTCGGGAAGATGCCTCCGTGCGCGACGCGCATGATGGTGACGGCCGTGGACTCGAACTCCTTGCCCGTGCTGCCCTCGGCCGTCGCCACGAACTGCTGCTGCTGCGGCGACGCCTCGTTCGGCAGGGTGATGCCCAGGTCTGTGGAGATCTTGCGGCAGCCCGCGTCGAGCCGGCCGTGACCCACGAGCAGATGCTTGGAGACCTCCTGCATCTCCGGCGACGTGCTCCGCTCCTTGATCAGCTGCCCGAGGGGGTACTCCCACAGTCCGGCCGCGCGTACGCGCACCACGAAGTCGCGGTCCGCCTCGGTCAGCGGACCCCACTGGGTGTTGGCGATGATGCGGTCCTGGCCGGAAGCCGCGTTCTCCACGCCCAGCATGCTGGGATAGGCGAGCGCGGTCAGCGTAAGGACCAACGCGCCGCCCACGAACGCGGTTCCTGCCGTGCTGCGCGAGATGCGCATCGTGCCTCCTGGGATATGAACGGCCCAACACCAAGAGGTACGGATGCCAGCGGCGAAACAATCATTCCTGCCGCAAAAAAGTTCGGCCGCTTCCGCCGTCGCCGCCACCGTGTCCGCGTCCGCCCTGACCAGCAACCCGGCCGACACCCCACCCGTCCACCGTGGCCCGAGGGGCGCCTCCCGGAGTCGGCGAAGACACCCTGACCGAGGTTCACCTTCTCCAGCCCGAAAGGCCGGACCGTCCAGGCCGAGGGGGCGGCCCGACGTCATGCGTGGGGTCAGGGGGCGTCAACGCTGCGGACAGGGTCGGTCGTCAGGGTTCGTCGGGACGGGGCACACGGGCCAAGGCGGCTCTGATGGTCACGGCGGGGTCGGGGACGGGGATGCCGACGTCGTTGAGCAGGGAGACGACGTGACCGATACCGGTGCCTTTGCGGAGGGCCGTCTTGACCAAGTACTCGAGCGGGAAGTGTTCGGTCTCGGGGACTTCGCCCTCGTCCAGCTCGTCCGCTCGGACGAGCCGCAGGGCCTCGCTGAAGGAGAGGCCCTTGGGGAGGCTGTCGTGGGACGTCGGGATGTTGCAGGCGCGCAGACGCTTCGCGATCGTCGTGGGCGTGGCACCCAGCTCCCTTGCCGCCAGGAGGATGTGGCTGAACGGCACTGGCTGGTTCGTCTTCATGTACCACCAGATGAGCGGGCTGCTCTCGCACAGCATCTCCCGGTCCAGCGGCGTGGGCCGGCGGGGAACCGTCACGGCCGTGTCGAATCCGTAGGCGCGCAGGCGGTCGGTCTTGAAGCGCAGGTCGTCGATGTCCTCGACGCCGCTGAAGACGTTTCCGTAGTACAACGGCCCCGGGGGCACGAGGAACTCGCCGGAGCCCTCGTCGTGGAGGACCCAGAGATCGTCCGACGTGGCATCGGCGGGAAACGGCTCCGGTGCGGCGATGCCGAGGGCGGCCAGCTTGGCCAGTACCTCGGTCTGCTCCAGGCCGAGTTCTTCCGCCGCGCCGAGAACCAGGCCGGGCGGTGTCGCCCGACCGGGCTCCAGCCAGGGCGGCTTCCCGTCCGCGTCCAGGCTCAGCAGCACGAGCGTCTCAGCCGTGGGGTGGTCGGGCAAACGGCCGGGTTCGGCGTGGAAGCCGTGGGCCCGGAGACGTCGGCACACGACAGGCACGGACAGGCCGGTCCGCAGACTCGCGCGTGCCACGTGCCCCAAGGGGACCGGGGCCCGGGGATCCAGGCACCCCTCGCTCGCTCTGTCCGGGTCGAAACGGAGCACGTCGTCCTTCTCCGCGGCCTGGCACAGCGCCTCCACGGTGTCCGGTACCGCCAGCCCGAACCGCCGCAGCAGGGCGGCCGTTGAGGCGACGGTTTCGTTCGCGCGTGCCGCCGCCTGCATCAGGTCCCCGGTGGACAAGGGGTCCTGTCTGCCCAGCAGGCTCCGGCCGTAACCTGCCCGAAAGGCGGCGCTGTTCGCCCTCGTGAGCTGTGCATCGGAGGACCAGGACCTCGGATCGGCTTCGGAATAGCCCAACGCGGCCAGCCGCAAAGCTACTTCGCGCGCGGTGCACTGGAGGGTCTCGGTGGCTTCGGTGAGGTCCCCGTGGTTGTCGAGCGGCCTGCCGTGCCACCCGCGTGACTGACGGGCCATCAGCAGCCACTGGTCGGACGGCCGGGGCCGCCGGACCGGACGGGTGCCGTCCGCCTCCGGGCACACCTCGGTCAGCTTCTTCAGCGCCCGTACGGGACGGCGGGCGAGGACCCGCCAGAGGAACACGTGGTCCGGCGCGTAGCCGCCGACGTTGCTCCAGGCTGCGGCACTGTAACGTCGCTCGTCACGAGGGTCGTGCGGCACGAGGGAGAAGTCCGCCGGAAAGTAACCGACCTCCGGGTCACCGAACCGCACGCCCTTGAAGACGAGTTCTCGGCCCTGCGCGGAGAGCGCCCCGGCCACCACATCCGCCAGCACCGCGCTTCCGCCGGCCACGTGGGAGAGCCAGGTGAACCCCGGCACATTGTCATCCCCCTCAGCGAGGACGCTGCCGGCCCTTTCCACCAGTTCCCGCACCGGCACGCTCACATCGTCCAGGACATGCCGGCGGTCCACCGAGAGCTTCGCCGGGGACCACGGGCCCCGCAGGTTCACCACCACCCCGCTCAGCCCCGGGCCCGACGCCGAGATGACACCTTTGCGAACCGTCGGTTCGACGACCAGCCCGTCGACGAGCAGCGCCCCGCCCTCCTCGCACCAGACGACCTGTGCGCCCCTTCCGTCCCCGGACCAGGCCAGCACGCTTCCGTGCGCCTTCAGCCCGGTGTCCGCGGGACCGGTCCTCTTCCGTTTCTTCAGCCGCCCCTGCTCCCAGGAACTGCTCAGCGCCCCCTTTCGCGCGGTCGTGGGGAACTCGGCGATCGCGAGCACCCGTTCCAGCACGTCGATGACGGACCAGCTCGCCGGGTCGATGTCGGGCCGCAGGTACAGCCGGACCCGGGTGCCGGGCTCCCGCCCCCGCGCGGCCTTGCGCACGATCCTGAAGAGGTGGCCCGGCCCGCAGATGGACACCTCGTGGACGGGCCCGGGAACGCCGTCGGCGTCCATGCGGCAGGTGGTGACCCGGATCTCCTCGGCGAGCATGAAGTAGCTCAGCACACCGATCCCGAACCGGCTGTTCGGAAACAGCGTCACCGGTGGATCCAGGGACTCCCAGCGGGCCCGCTCCAGCTTGAACTCCAGTTGCTCCGCGAAGCGCGCGCCGGCGTGGGAGAACACACCGCGCAGCTCGGCCTCGCCCATGCCGATGCCGTCGTCGTGACAGTCCAGATACGCCCGGCCGTCGTCGTCGCTGTCCTGCGTGAAGGAGATGCGGCCGGTGTACGGCGTGCCGGACGGTTCCGTCGTGCGGTCGAGGTACTCCTGCCGGGCGCGCCGGTAGCGGCAGGCGTCCAGCGCGTTCTGGTACAGCTCCCGCACGGCCAGGTCGCGGTCCTTGTACAGCTCGATCCCCATCGCCAGATCGAGGACCCGGCGCCCGTCGCTCCGGAACCTCGCGTACCCGTCGAAGGTGCCGCGGCTGGGAACCACGCCGTCGGCGGAGAGCCGGGTGGGGAGGTCCGGCATGGGCTGGTTGATCCGTTCCCTGACGGTGCGCCGTATCGCGTGCAGCAGGGCGTCGGTGCGGGCGGTGTACTCGCGCAGCCCCTCCACGACCGCCTCGTGGTGGCATTCGGCGCGGAGCACCGGCAGGTCGCGCGAACCTCCCCAGTGCGCCTCCGCGAGGGTGCGGCGCAGCAGCGGCAGATCCACCGGATACGGGATGGCGAGGTGCTCGGCGACGATGTCCGGCAGCGCCGTCGACTCGACGGACATACCGTAGGCGAGGGCGAGCAGGAGGCCGACGCGCTGGAAGCGGATCTGTTGGTGACCGGGTCCGCAGCGGACCCGGTCGTCGGCGGGCAGCAGGTTCAGGAACTCGGGGTGACAGATGTCGGGACCTCGTCGGAGGCCGTGCAGGAGCACGGTCACCCGGTCGGCGGCGAGCGCCGCGCCCAGCTCCATGGCGGAGTCGCCCAACTCCGCCATGAGCGTGGGGACGGAATCGGGGTCCGAGAACTCCCCGTGCTGGGCGAGGCGGCGATGGCAGAGCCACCAGCCGACGAGCGGTTCCGCCTCCGGCTCGCGCAACGCGCGTTGGACGAGCGCGTCGTTCTCCTCGGCGAAGACCTCGAACGCCTGCCTGGCCGGGTCGGCGGTGCCCGCGGGCCGCAGGGACCAGGGACGGACCCGCGCGAGCCGTACCGCCCGCCGCAGGTAGTGGACCCGGTGCAGGAAGGGCAACAGGACGAGCAGGGACGCCTCGGCCGGATACAGGTCGAGGCCCTTCGTCCCGTCCTCGGGCGGCTCGCCGAGCAGCCACTCGACGTTGTCCAGGAACGCGGTCGCGATCCGCGAGTCGCACCAGGGGTCCTGCTCCAGCGACCGTTCCAGTTCGTCCCGGAGGCGCGCCAGCCGGGCCGCGAGGGCGGCGACGTGCCGCCGGTGGTGGCCGGTGTCCCGGCCCTGGGGCACGTGCCGCCAGACGCAGGAGTCGCCGGCCCGGCGCTCCCATGTGTCCACGGCGACGGGGGCGGGGGCGGCCCCCGTCGGCGGGACGGCAGCGTGCACGTGCAGTGCCCCGATCGACCCGGCCTGGACGACCGTGCCCGCCACCGTGTCACCGCCCACGACGTTGCGGGTGCCACCCTCCGCCAATGTGCCGCCCCCTCTGCGCTTTCGAAGAATCTACGAGGAGCGCAGCCCGGGTGCGGCCGGTTTCGGCTGATTGAGCAACCGCTGGTCAGCGTCTCGACGAGGCCAGGGCGTCAAGCGTCGTACGGTTGCCCGCGGAGCTACTCGGTCCGGCACAGCCAGTCGAACGCCGCCTGCCCCGTGAACTCCTCCTGGCCGCCCCGCAGCAGCAGGCCGGCGGTCGCGAACTCCGGGGCGTCCACCTGGGCCGGGACGTACGGGATCGCGATGCACCGCATGCCGGCCGCGTGCGCGGCGGCGGCACCCGGAGCGGCGTCCTCCAGGACGACACAGTCGGAGGGGGCCGCGCCGAGCCTGCGGGCCGCCTCCAGGAAGACGTCGGGAGCCGGCTTCCCGTGCGCGACCTCGTCGGCGGAGACCACGGTGTGCAGATGTGCGTCCAGTCCGGTTCCGGTCAGTACCGCGGCGATGGCCTCCGGGGACGAGCCCGAGGCCACGGCCATGGGGACGCCCTCGGCCGCCAGCAGTTCGACGAACGTGCGCATCTCGGGGTACGCGCGGGTGGCGCTGCGGGCCAGTTCCAGATAGCGGCGGTTCTTGGCGACGAGCAGTTCGTCCACCGAGGCGGGCAGGTCGTAGCGGTCCTTCCAGTCCGCGACCGTCTCCTGCGTGCTGATGCCGACGTACCGCTCGTGGTCCGCCCAGGTGAAGTCCGCGACACCGTAGGCGGCGAGCGTCTGGCGGCCCGCCTCGTAGTAGTTCGGCTCGCTGTCCACAAGGGTTCCGTCGAGATCGAAGATGACCGATATTCCGCGGAGCTTGCTCATGGGGCCATGCTCTCAAAGATCATCCGCGAGCCGACCGTCCGATCGACTCCACCAGCGGCAGCATCCGGTGGGACACGCGCTTGCGCAGGGCGACCTCGGTACGGGTGCGCACGACCCCGGGCATGCTGATCAGCTTCTGGACGACGTCCTCCAGGTGCGCGTTGTCCCGTGCCACCACCCGGGCCAGCAGATCCCCGCCGCCCGTGATCGAGAACGCCTCGACGATCTCCGGCACGGCCGCGAGCGCGTCGCCCACCTCGTCGAGATGGCCCTGGGTGACCTCGATGTGCACGAACGCCAGCACCGGATGCCCGAGCGCGGCGGGGGAGAGGGCCGGTGCCGTGCCGGTGATCACGCCGTCCCGCTCCAACCGGTCCAGCCGGGCCTGGAGCGTGCCCCGGGCGACGCCGAGGATCCGGGCGTACTCGCGCACGCTCGTGCGCGGCTGCTCCAGCAGCAGTCGCAGGATGCGGGTGTCGAGCTCGTCCACGGGCATGGCGCGTGTTCCTCGTCCGTTGGCTCTGCCGCGGCCGCCTCGCGGCCGCTCCGTCTGTACCAATGGACCAGTCTAGAAGGAGCCGGTTGAGCCAGTGGCCCCAGGGATGCTGATATGGATGCGTCGATGGCGCTGCGGACCCCGCGGCGCCTTTTTCATGCGTGCTCATGGCCAGTGGTGCGAAAGGGGCGGTAAGCGGTGCTGAAGCGGGTGTTCATGGCTCCGGATCCGGGGCGTACGCGGTTGCGGTTCGCCGCGCGGGCCGTGCTCGGCATCGCGCTCGCCGTCGCCCTGTGCGGCCTCGCCGGGCACTCCCTCGCGGGAGCCGTCACCGGCGGTCTCGCCGCCCTGCTCGCCCTGTTCACCGTCACCGACGCGACGGTCCGCGGCCAGGCCGTCACGACCGCGCTGCTGCCCGTCGTCGGACTGCCCGTCCTCACCGCCGCGGCCGAGCTGCACGACCACCCGGTGGCGCGGGACCTCACCTTCCTCGCCGTGGTCGGCGCGGGCGTGTACGCGCGGCGCTGGGGTCCGCGCGGGCACAGCCTCGGCGTGTTCGCGTTCATGACCTTCTTCGTGGCGCAGTTCCTGCACGCCACCACCGACCAGCTGCTCCAGCTGTACGCCGCGGTCCTGCTGTCCGTCCTCGCCGCCGCCGCGGTGCGCTTCGGCCTGTGGTGCTACGAGCGCCGCATGCCCCCGCCCGCCGTGCCCGCCCCGCCGGGCGGCACCGGTCTGGCCCGGGTCACCACCCGCCAGGCGATCCAGGCGACCGCCGGAGCCGGCTTCGCCCTCGTCGTGGGCCAGCTGGTGTCCGGGCAGCGCTGGTACTGGGCCGTCGGCGCCACTTGGTGGATCTTCGTCAACACCACCTCGCGCGGCGAGACCCTGGTCCGCGGCTTCCGACGGCTGCTCGGCACGGTCATCGGCATCGGCCTCGGCCTGCTCGTGGCCATGCCCGTGCACGGTGATCCCGCCGTCACGGCCGCTCTCGCCGCCGTCTGCGTCTTCGGCATCTTCTACACGGCCGCCGTGTCCTACACGTGGATGATGCTCTGGGTCACCCTCCTCGCCGGACTGCTCTACGGCCTCCTGGGTGTGCTCGGCCCGGACCTGCTCGCCCTGCGGCTCGCCGAGACCGGGGTCGGGGCGCTCGGTGCCGCCGTCGCCGTGATCCTCGTCCTGCCCGTCACCACCCACAGCGTCACCGACGCCTGGATCCGGCGGGCCCTGCGCTGTGTGCACGCCTGCGCCGTCGAGACCGCCCGGCGGCTCGCGGGTGCGCCCGACGCCGACCCCGCCCCGCGGGTGGCGGAGCTGGAGCAGCTCCTCGCCCGGGTACGGCTCTCGGTCGCCCCGCTCGTGCACCCGCTGAACCCGATGCGCGGCCGCAGGCGCCGGGCCCGGCACGTCCTGGACCTCCTCGACGACTGTGCCCGTGAGATCCGCGGCCTGGTCGCCGTCGCCGCCGATCCGGTGGCCTCCCACGACACCCGCCTGGCCACGGCCTGCCGACGGGTGGAGGCAGCCGTCGAAGCCCTCACCGAGGGCAGGGACATCGCGACCCACCCGGAGGGACTGCCCCACGCGGAACCCGCCCTGGTCCACCTGCACGGCCTGGAACGAGCGCTGACCGAACTGGCCCGTCCCCTGCGCACGCCCTCGGGCTCGCCGCTGGTGGGGGCCTGACCAGGGCTTCAGCCGGACATGGGGTCGTGCGGACTCCGACGCGCCCGGGAAGGGGAGCCGGGCCGGGGCTGACCGGGCCGCGCCTCCCCCCGGCGGCCCGGGTCCGACCGGGCGAACCACCCCTTGACCACCTGGTCTAGACCTTGCATGATCGGCTGCGTGGTCCTTCCGGGCGGCGCGGGTGAGAGGGGACAGCGGTGGCGGACGGCAGGCGACGGGCGTTCATCGGGTCGTTCACGGCGGCCGGCGGCCCCGGGATCGTGACGGCGGAGGTCGACCCCGGCAGCGGCGCACTGACCGTGCTGAGCAGCGTGCAAGCCGTCCAGGACCCCTCCTACCTGGCCCTCGCCCCGGACGGGGAGACGCTGTACGCGGTCAGCGAGACGGCCGAGGGCACGGTGGCCGCGTACCGGGTGTCCGGGGACAAGCCCGAGCCGACCGGGCGGCCCGTGCCGGTCGGCGGCAGCGGACCGACCCACCTCAGCCTCTTCGCGGGCCACGTCCTGACCGCCAACTACGGCTCCGGCAGTGTCACCGCGGTCCCCGTCCGCCCCGACGGCACCCTCGCGCGTTCCGCTTCCGGCGTGCTCCGCCACACCGGCGCCGGACCGCACACGCCCCGCCAGCAGGGGCCGCACGCCCACCAGGTGCAGCCCGACCCGAGCGGCCGCTGGGCCGTCAGCGTGGACCTCGGCACCGACTCGGTGCGGGTGTGCACGCTGGTGGACGGCGCCCTGACCGTGTACCGGGAGACCGCTCTGCGCCCCGGCTCGGGGCCGCGCCACCTGGCCTTCCACCCGGACGGCAGGCACGCCTACGTCGTCAACGAACTGAGCCCCTCCGTCACCGTGTGCCGCTGGGACACGGCCGAAGGCGTCCTGACGCCCCTGTCCGAGACCCCGGTCCTGCCCGGCGCACCGGAGCGCGACGCCTACCCCTCGGGCATCGTCGCCTCGCCCGACGGACGCTTCGTGTGGACCGCCACCCGCGGCGAGGACGTCCTGTCCGTGCTCGCCGTCCAGGGCGAGGAGCTGCGGCTCGTCACCACAGTGCACTGCGGCGGCCACTGGCCCCGCGCCCTGGCCGCCTCCGACGGCTTCCTGTACGTCGCCAACGAACGCTCCGGCGACGTGACGTGGTTCGCGGCCGACCCGCTCACGGGCGTCCCGCGACGGGGCGGCTCGATCAGGGTGCCAGCGGCGTCCTGCGTGGCCCTCGCCTGAGCAAGAGATACCGCACACCCGCCCCGACGCCGAAGGCCCGCTCCGAACCGGCGCGGGCCTTCTCGGTGTCTCGCGCGGTGCCCCCGCGTCAGCGCACCGGCGTGCTCTGCGCCTGCTGCGGGGCGATGCCCAGCGCCGTCGTGTACTTGGCCAGGGCGAGCTTGCCGATCGCCGGGTACGCGCCGAGCGACTCGGCGGCGGAGCAGCCCGCCTCCTTCGCGGCCTCCTCGATCAGGCCCTGCTCGATCTCCGGGCCGATCAGGTACGGCGCGAGCGCCAGCTGCTGCGAGCCGGAGGAGCGCAGCTGCTCGGCGACGGACGCGATGGAGCCCTCCTGGTCCAGGGCCGCGGCCATCACCGGCACGGCGAGGCGGGCGGCGAGCAGCATGCCCGTGATGCCGGCCGCCTGCACGGCCTCGTCACCGCCCACGGACGCCAGGACGATGCCGTCCGCGGCGGTCGCCACGGTGAACAGCCGGGCACGGTCCGCACGGGCCAGGCCCGCCTCGGACAGCCGCACGTGCAGCGCCTCGGCGAGCAGCGGGTGCGGGCCGAGGACGTCGGTCAGCTCGGCGGCGACCCGGCTCTCCATGAGGGCCTGGCGGACCTGGCGCAGCAGCGCGCTGTCCGGGCCGGCCAGCAGCGGCACGACGACGGCGACGGGGCCGTCGGGCATCTTGACGTCCATGCCGGCGGCTCGGGCCTGCTCGAAACGGGCCGTGCGCTCCTCGGCGGCGTGCACGAGCACGGCCTGCAGCGTGGGGAACTCCGCGTTGTCCCCGTCGAGGTATCCGATACGGGCGTCGAGGCCGGGCAGCTCGGAGCGGGCGATGCTCACGACCTCCTCGGCGAGGCTGCGCGTGGCGCTACTGGGCGTCCCCGGCACGGCGAGGACGAGCGCCGGCGCGCCCTCGGGAGCAACCAGCGGCTCGGGACGACGGTGCCGTCCGGGCTGGCGGGGGCGCGGCATTCGTACGGGCAGGCCATCCGCGGGCCCAGTGGGGGAACTCATGGCGCCGCATGTTACTGGCTTCTGGGGTTCCCCTGTTCGGGGAGGGTGCAGGTGAGCGGTATCCATCCTGTTTTGTCTGATGTGTTACGTACCGATGGGATGTGATCGGATCAATCACCCGACCGGGTGGTCACGGACAACATCGTCCCGTCACCCGGCAGTGTGAGCGAACCCGTGCTCAGTTCCGTCGCGATGCGCACCGAGCCGTGCAGCGGATCGCCCTCGGCCGGCACCCGCCGGACCTGCGGGAGCCGCCGCGTCAGTTCCTCGTCCAGCGGCCCGAGCAGCGGGTCGCCCAGCTTGAACAGGCCGCCGGTGAAGGCGACACGCGGCTCACCGCCCGAGGGGCACACGGCCGCGCCGGAGTCGGCCAGGTGCCGGGCGGCTTCCCGCAGGATGCCCGCGGCGACGGGGTCATCGCCGGCGCAGACGGCCACGCGCGGTGCGAAGGAGGCGAGCACGGCGGGCCGGTCGGGGCGGGGATACAGCGCACCGGGCAGTCCGGCGACGGGACCGAACACCTCCTCGGCGCAGGCCAGCAGCCGGGCCGAGCCGCCCTCGCGCCCGTCGTGGGCGCGCAGCGCGGCCTCCAGACCGGCCCGCCCGATCCAGGCGCCGCTCCCGCAGTCGCCGAGCAGATGCCCCCAGCCGTCCGCACGCCGCCAGCCGGTCAGATCGGTGCCCACGGCGATCAGTCCGGTGCCGCCGGCGATCACGGCACCCGGCCGCGGCCCGAGCGCCCCCACGTAGGCCGTCACGGCGTCGGCGGCCAGGGCGACCCTGTGCACGCCCCACTCCCGGGCCAGGGCGCCGGGCAGTTCGGCGCGCAGCCCCGCACCCAGGGAGGCCAGCCCGGCCGCGCCGACGGCGACGGCGGTCAACCGCACCGCTCCCGCCTCGGCGGTCAACGCACGCACCAGCGGGACGAGCTGGGCCATGAAGTGCCCGGGGTCGATGCCCCGGTCACCGGTGCGGACCGGCTCAGCCGACGTCCGCCGGGCCAGCGGTCCGCGCTCGGCGGTCCCCACCACCGCCCGGAGTCCGGAGCCACCGGAGTCCACCGCGAGGAACCCGGACTCCTCCGACGCCCCGGTCACGGCAGGCGCCAGTCCACCGGTTGGCCGCCCTGGCGGATCAGCAGGTCGTTGGCCCGGCTGAACGGCCGGGAGCCGAAGAAGCCCCGGTCGGCCGACATGGGGGAGGGGTGGGCGGACTCGACGGAGGGCAGGTCGCCGAGGAGCGGACGCAGATTGCGGGCGTCACGGCCCCAGAGGATGGACACCAGCGGCTTGCCGCGCGCCGCCAGGGCCCGGATGGCCTGCTCCGTGACCTCCTCCCAGCCCTTGCCGCGGTGGGCGGCGGGCTTGCGCGGGGCGGTGGTCAGGGCCCTGTTGAGCAGCAGCACGCCCTGCTGCGTCCACGGCGTGAGGTCACCGTTGGACGGCTGGGGGAGGCCCAGGTCCGCGGCCAGCTCGCGGTAGATGTTGATGAGGCTGCCGGGCAGCGGCCGCACCTCGGGTGCGACCGAGAAGGACAGCCCCACGGCGTGCCCCGGGGTGGGGTACGGGTCCTGACCGACGATCAGGACCCGCACGTCGTCGAAGGGCTGCTGGAAGGCACGCAGGACGTTCGGCCCGGCCGGGAGGTAGGTGCGTCCCGCGGCGATCTCCGCGCGGAGGAAGTCCCCCATCGCGGCGACGCGTTCGGCCACCGGTTCCAGGGCCTTCGCCCAGCCCGCTTCGACGATTTCATGCAAGGGTCGTGGTGCCACGGCCGTCACCCTACTGCCGTACGGGCAGCGGCGATCAACCGGTGGCCAACGCCTGTGCGCACCTTCGCCCCCCTGCCGTGTCCGCGCCTCAGCCGACGAGCGCGGCCCGCACGCACAGCACGTCCGGCAGGTGCGAGGCGAGCTGCTGCCAGCTGTCGCCGTCGTCCGCCGACGCGAACACCTCGCCGTTGCGGTTGCCGAAGTAGACACCCGCCGGGTCGGCGTCGTCCGTGCACATCGCGTCGCGCAGCACCGTGCCGTAGTGGTCCTCCTGGGGCAGGCCCGCCGAGAGCGGCTCCCAGCTCTTGCCCGCGTCCGCCGTCCGGTAGACCCGGCACCGGTGGTCGGCCGGGACCCGGTCTGCGTCGGCGCTGATCGGGAACACGTACGCCGTGTCACCCCGGTGCGGATGCGCCACCGCCGCGAAGCCGAAGGTGGACGGGAGGCCCTCGCCGATGTCCGTCCAGTGCGCGCCCGCGTCGTCGCTGCGGTACACCCCCCAGTGGTTCTGCAGGTACAGCCGGTCCGGGGTGGCGGCGTCCCGCGCGACCTTGTGCACGCACTGGCCGAACTCCGGGTTCGGGTCGGGCAGGAACACCGCGGAGACACCCGAGTTGGAGGGGGCCCAGCTCGCACCGCCGTCCAGCGTGCGGAACACACCGGCGGTCGAGACGGCGACCGTCACCGCCCGCGGGTCGCGCGCGTCGGTGAGCACGGTGTGCAGACCCTCACCCCCGCCGCCCGGCACCCACTTCGACCGCGTGGGGTGCTCCCACAGGGGCCGGACCAGCTCGAACGTCTCCCCGCGGTCCTCCGAGCGGTACAGCGCGGCCGGTTCCGTCCCCGCGTACACCACGTCCGGCTCGGCGGCGGCCGGGTGCAGCTGCCACACCCGCTCCAGGGACGCTCCGGTGTCCTGCGGGAACTTGACCGCCGGACTGGCCGGTTCGGTCCAGGTGCGGCCCAGATCGTCGGAGTGGAACACGGACGGGCCCCAGTGCGAGCTGTCGCCGCCGGCCAGCAGCCGCGGGGTCCCGGCCCGGGTGTCGATGGCGACCGAGTACACGGCCTGCGCGTTGAAGTAGGGGCTCTCGTCGAACTGCCAGGCGCCACCACCTCGCCGGCGCCCGATGAACAGGCCTTTGCGCGTGCCCACGGCGAGCAGTACCTCGGTCATGCCGATCACCTCCGCGGCGTCTCCGTCGACGCCTTCGTCCCGGACACCGGCCAGTCTGCACCCGACCACTGACAGTCACCTCCGGGACATGCTCCGCCGCAGGTCAGCGGGGTGTCGGCGACGACGGGGCAGAAGTGGCGCGGGCTCGTCCCGCAGGGCGCCGGCAGGTGCGGGGACCGTGGGGACCGTCACTCCGGGTAGGTGCAGTGAGCATCCAGGCGCCGCCGTCCGTATGGGGAGGGCGGCGAGATGGTCGTGGGCTCGTGAGGAGGAGGCCTTCGATGGCGTTACGTGGTCAGAAGGTGTGGCTGTGGCGCTGGCGGCGCAATCCGCTCAAGCGCCGCGCCGACAGGGTGGAGGCCTGGGTCGTCCTGGGTGTGTGGACGCTCACCGTGCTCGCCGGGGTGCTGGCCTGGACGACGGTGAGCCGTTCCGTGGAGGACGGGCTGGCCCGGGAACGCGTCGAATGGCGCCCCCTGGTGGCACGGCTCGCCGAGCGCGCCCCGGGGGCCGCCTCCGAGAACGGCCATGTGTCCCGCGCCGAGACGGTGTGGGCGACGGCACGGTGGACGGCCGCGGACGGGTCCGAGCACTCCGGCCAGCTGAGGGTCCCTGCGGGCAGTGCCGCCGGGGCGGCCGTCACCGTGTGGACCGACCCCGAGGGCCGCCAGGTCACCCGGCCCGTCACCGAGTCCCAGGCCCGGGTGCGGGCGCTTCTGATCGGCGGCGTGGCAGGCCTGTGCGGCGCGGCCGTACCCCTGATCGCCGGTCGTGCCCTGCGCGGCCGCCTGGAGTGCCGCCGGATCGACCAGTGGGACGCGGAGTGGTCCCGGTTCGGCCCGTTGTGGGGACGCACGACGGGATGAGGCGAGGCCCTACCGGTGCGCCCGTCCGGCCAGTGCCTCCCGGCACTCCCGCAGCAACTCCAGGTCCTCGCGTATGCCGTGGCCGCCGGAGTCGGGGCGATGCCGCCGGGGAGAGGCGAGCTCCGCCCGGAACACGTCGTGCAGGGGCGTTCCCGCCGGTCCCAGTGCCGCGACGCTCGCGGCGATCGTCCTGCGGGTGCGCGGGTGTTGCGCCCACGTGGAGCGAAGGACGGGAAGGAATCCTTCCGGTTCCCCGGCGGTGCGCCACACCGCGCACGCGGCCGTGGCCCGCGCCCACGCGTCCCCGGAGCCGGCCAGCTCGCGCAGCCCGGGCAGGGCCGGACGGGCCGCCCGGCCCAGCCGCCCCAGTACGGCCGCGGCACGGCGCCGCCGGCCGCTCGTGGGGTCCGTCAGCTCCCGCAGCAGCACCGGCAGCACGGCATCCGCGTCGCCCGTGACCGACCAGAGCGCGTCCGCCGCCGCGACGGCGGAGTCGGTCTCCAGCAGCCCCCGCAGATCCGGTGTCGCCTCGCGCGCGCCGCCGCCGAACACGCCGAGGGCACGGGCCGCGGCTTCGATGACGGCATCGCGCCGACGCAGCCCGTCCGGCAGGCCCCGCAGCAGACGCAGGACCGCGGGCAGGGACTCGGCGTCGCCCAGTGCGGCGAGGGCCGACAGCAGGGGAACCGCCCGCTGGTGGAGGTCGGGCGCGTCGAGCGGCAGGCGGGCGAGCCGTCGCCGCAGCGCCGGAGCGAGCGGCAGGGCCGCGCCGCCCAGGCGGGGTACCACCAGCCCAAGGTCGTCCGGTGCGACCGGGCCCGCCAGCACCTCGGCCAGCACCGCTGTGGCCCGCGCGTCCCCGGTCCCGGCCAGGGCCTTGAGCGGACCGCCCAGGGCGGGAGCACTCCGCTCCCGGTGCCGTATGCGCAGACCGGGACGGTACGTCACCAGCGCGTGCAGGTGGTCGGCGGCGGGCGCGGCCAGCTCGCCGAGCTCCACCAGGACGGCGACCGCCGCATCGTGCAACCGGCCCTCGTCCGCGCCCAGTTGGGTGCCGATGAGGGTGACCGGCTCCGCGTGGCCGTCACGCCATTCGCGGAACAGCCCGGCCGCCATCCAGACGCCGTTGCAGCGGTCGAGGGGATCCGGACTGGTCAACTGCCCGCACAGCAGGGCGACCCGGTCGGTCACCCGGCCGCCGAGCGCGGAGTGCAGGGTCCGCAGCAGCCGGGAGCCCTCCTCGTCCGAGGGGCGCAGCCGCAGCAACCGGCCGGCGAGCGTGTCGGGTCCGGGACAGTCGTCCGCGGGGCCCGCGGGAGTCCGCTGTTCGGATCTGTCCCTGAGCAGCCGGACGACGGCCGGTACGAGATCGGCGGGGAGCAGTTCCGGGGCGCACGCCGCGAGCTGGCCGAGTGCCGCCAGCCGGAGCCCAGGACCGTACGGGGGTTTGGTCAGCTCCGTCAGCAGCCGTACCGCTTCGGCGGCGTGGGCATCGCCGGCCGGGCGGTACCGCTGCGCGAACAGGCCGAGGCTCTCCGTCACGGCGAGCAGGACCCGGTCGTCCCGCTCCACGGTGAGCCGCTCCCGCACCAGGGCGAGCACCCGCGCCGGAGGGTCGAGGAACCGCACCAGCGCCCCGGGAACCACCCTGCGCACACCCGCATCCGCGTCCCCCGCGAGCCGGACGAAGACGCCGGCCCGCGCGCGCAGCGCCACGCGGGCCCGCGCCGCGAGATCACCGCGAGCGCCGTCCTCGCCGCCGATGCTGACGAGGAGTTCCACGACCCCCGCCCGGTCCCGGACCTCCTCGTGGACGGCGAGCGCGAGGAGGAACGGAAGGCAGGCGAGCGTCGAGTCGTACACCTCGCCCCGGTGGTGCACGGCGCCGTACATCCCGTCGAGTGCGCTCTGCCGCTCGGCCGGGTCGGCGGAGGCCAGTCCCCGCAGTAATCCGGGAACGTCCTCCGCACTGCCATACGCATGGCGCAGCGAGGCCCAGTCGACCTCGTCGATCCCCCTGAACACCTTGTCCTCCCCCAGACGATGTGCCATCTGACGGGGAGTCTGCACCACGGCACTGACAACGAAGCGGAACCGGGAGGTGACTGTGCGCGAACTGTGCGCACGATGGCTGGAGTTCGAGTCGGCCCGCGCCGCCCCGTCAGCCCGCCCCGCCGCCCGGGCCTTCGCCGGGCAGCGCCCGCTCCACGATGGTGTCCAGGCCCGCCCCAGGGGGCAGCGTCCCGAACGCGTGCCCCCAGTCGCCCCCGAGCCGCGTCGCGCAGAACGCGTCGGCCACCGCCGGCGGGGCGTGCCGGACGAGGAGGGAGGCCTGGAGCGCCAACGCCATCTGCTCCACGAGACGGCGGGCCGTAGTCTGCGACGCCTCGCGCAGCCCCGTCCTGAGCCGTGTCACGGCCGCGTCCAGCCGGGCGTCCGCCCCGCGGGCGAGATCGAGCTCGCCGAACAGGGCCTCGGCGGTGCCCGGTTCGCGGCTCAGCGCCCGCAGCACGTCGAGCGCGTTGACGTTCCCCGATCCCTCCCAGATCGACAGCAGCGGGGCCTCGCGGTAGTGCCGGGGCATGCCCGAGTCCTCCACGTAGCCGTTGCCGCCGAGGCATTCCAGGGCCTCCGCGGTGAACGCGGGGCCCCGCTTGGTCACCCAGTACTTGCCGACGGCGGTGGCGATCCGGCGGAACGCGGCCTCGCCCTCGTCCCCGCGGATCGCCCGGTCGGCCGCCCCGGCAAGGCGCAGGGTGAGCGTCGTGGCGGCCTCGGACTCCAGCGCCAGATCGGCGAGGACGTTGCGCATCAGCGGCTGGTCCACCAGCCGTGCGCCGAACGCGCTGCGGTGGCGCGCATGGTGCCCCGCCTCGACGAGGGACGTGCGCATCAGCGCGGCCGACATCATCACGCAGTCCAGCCGTGTGCAGTTGACCATCTCGATGATGGTCTTCACGCCCTGCCCCTCGGGGCCGACCAGCCAGGCCACGGTCCCGTCGAACTCGGGCTCGGAGGAGGCGTTGGACCGGTTGCCCAGCTTGTCCTTCAGCCGCTGGATGCGGAAGGTGTTGCGCGTGCCGTCGGGCAGCACGCGCGGCACCAGGAAGCACGACAGCCCGCCCGGGGCCTGCGCCAGGACCAGGAACACGTCGCACATCGGTGCCGAGGTGAACCACTTGTGCCCGCGCAGGGTGTACACCCCGGGCTCGGCTGTGGGCGTGGCCCTCGTGGTGTTCGTCCGGACGTCGGAGCCGCCCTGCTTCTCGGTCATCCCCATGCCCGCCAGCAGCCCCCGCTTCTCGGTGGGCTCCCTCAGGGCGGGGTCGTACTCCCGGCTCGTCAGCAGCGGCTCGTACAGCTTCGCCAGCTCCGGCTGGGTGCGCAGCGCGGGCACGGCGGCATAGGTCATCGACGTGGGGCAGCCGTGCCCCGCCTCGGTGTGCCCCCAGACCAGTCCGCCGGCGGTCCTCGCGACATGGGCGCCGGGCCTGTCGTCCGCCCAGGGCGAGGCGGCGAGACCCTCGGCGATCGCCGTGCGCATCAGGTGGTGCCAGCTGGGGTGGAAGTCGACCTCGTCGACGCGGTTGCCGTACCGGTCGTGGGTGCGCAGCTCCGGCTCGTGCCGGTTGGCCAGGTCGGCCCACTCCCGCACCTGGGCGCTGCCGGCCTGCCGCCCGAGGCGCCGCAGGTCCCCCTCGGCCCATCCGGCGCCCTCCCGTCGCAGGCCCTCC
Organism: Streptomyces sp. NPDC029044; assembly: GCF_040637495.1. NCBI lineage: Bacteria > Bacillati > Actinomycetota > Actinomycetes > Kitasatosporales > Streptomycetaceae > Streptomyces > Streptomyces sp. NPDC029044. Next base: position 72,715 of record NZ_JBEZWN010000008.1, on the reverse strand, counting down.
AGCAGGGCGGTGTCGTCGGAGGCGTCGTACGGGGTGAGGGGCGGGGGCTGGTTGGTGACCTCGTGCGTGGCGGATCCGCCGTAGGCCTGAAGTTCGTCCGGTGTCGAGACCATGCCGCGAGTGTTGCACTCTGTCTGCGGTCGCAGCAATAGTGCAACATCAGGCGCCGCGTACAGTACGTGACCATGCCGATGAACGTCCCGGCGCGGTCCGGCGCGCTCGATCTGCGTCCGCTGTCCGCGCGCTCGGTCGTGCTGAGCCTACTGCTCGGGGCCCATCCCCCCGAACTGCCGGTGAGGGACCTGGTGCGGCTTGTGGAGGGGTTCGACGTCGGCGGCTCGACCCTGAGGGCGGCGCTCAGCCGGATGGTGACCGCCGGAGACCTGCGGCGTACGGACGGCGGCTACCGTCTCAGCGACCGGCTGCTGGACCGTCAGCGCCGCCAGGACGACGCCGTGCGCCCGCGCACGCGCGCGTGGGACGGCGACTGGGAGATGGTCGTGATCACCGCGACGGGGCGCGGGCCCGCCGAACGTGCCGACCTGCGCACGAGGCTGACCGCCCTCCGGCTCGCCGAACTCCGCGAGGGCGTCTGGCTGCGACCCGCCAACCTGGCCCGTGGCCTCCCGGGCGACCTGGACCAGGTGGTGCAGCACTACACGGCCCGCCCCGTCCGGCCCTCGGCCGAACTGGCCGAAACGCTGTGGCCACTGGAGGACTGGTCGGCCACGGCGCGGGTCCTGCTCGCGCACATCGCGGGCGAGGCCCGCCCGGCCGGCCGTCTGACCGCCTTCGCCGCCGTCGTCCGGCACCTGCTCGCCGACCCGGTCCTGCCGCCCGGGCTCCTGCCCGCCGGCTGGCCCGGCGCCGAACTGCGCGCCGCCTACACCGGCTACCGGCGCGACCTGATCGGAGAGGCCCGCGCGCGCGTGCGCGGCACCTGACAGGGACGGCCGTGCGCAGCGCCCGCCGGGACGCTCCGCACGGCCGCCTTCACCGTGGGGGGAACCGCTGGGGACTCACCTGTAGGTGATGTCCGAAGTGGAGTAGAGGCAGTTCTTGCTGTCGGGACCCGAGCCGACGGCGGTGTTGTTGTTGTACTTCTGGCAGGGCACGACCTTGCGGCCGGAGTCGTTGCGGATCGTGATGTTCCGCAGGGTCGCCACGTCGTTGCGGTTGACGTTGATGCCGACGAGCCGTGCGGTGGAGCCGGTGCCGGTCACGTCGACGGTGTTGAGGTTGACCTTGCGCGTGTACTGCGTGGAGCAGTCACCGCAGGAGCGGTAGAGCGTCTTGAACTCCTGCACCGCGAAGTTGGAGATGGTCAGCGTGCCGCCGCCGTTGTGCTGGAAGACCTTGTCGGCCGCCTTCTTCGCGCCGCCGCCGATCACCTGGTAGGTGGCGCCGTTGCCGCCGCGGAAGGTGGCGGCGTCCTCGCCGACGTCCTCCCACCAGACGTTCTGCAGCGTGCAGCTGCCCTCGCAGTGGATGCCGTCGGCCGCGGGGCCGCCCAGGATGACGTTCTTCAGCACCGCGCCGTTCGCGAGTTTGAAGATCGGGTCCTGACCCTCCTCCTGGCCGTCACCGGCCAGTTCCCCCGTGCCGTAGTACCGCTTCATCCCGTAGTCCTTGGTGCCGGACACCGAGATGGTGGAGGAGGTGCCCTGGCTGCCGTTGGGGGTGGGCCAGGTCGCGGCGCTCGCGGTGGGCGCCTGGGTAGTCATGATCATGCCAACCGACAGACCGAACGTGGTCAGTGCGCCGGTCAGTGCGCGCCTTCGGGCGCGAGGGCGTGTCGCAGAAGTCATGTCCCGATTCCTTCTGTCGTGGGGGCGAACGGGAGTGGGGCCTCCGGCGCCCCGGCATCCCGTGGGGGTGTCATCGTGGAGCCTGGCGATTCATGTACATGAACAAGGTTCAGAATCTTGCTACTTGCGCTCGCTGTACGTGCCCTGCTTGCACCAACGGGTCACACTGCTGAACGGAACGTAGGGGGCAAGCGCTTTCTAGTCAACGCCTCGCGCAGAACACTTTCGGCCGCTCCAGGTCAGGCCGCCGACGCTGTGGGAGCGCTTCCATGACGGCCATGTCCATGCCACCATGCCGAACGGACCGCTTCCCTTCACGAGAGGGCGAGTCGATGAACCGAAGGAACCCGGACGTGCCCGCCACCGTTCGACCCACCACGAGGAGACGCCCGTGGCCGGCCCTCCTCGGGCTCGTCGCCGCGCTGCTCCCGCTGCTCACGGCCACCGCGCTCACCGCGCCGGCGGCCGTCGCCGGAGAGCCGGCCCGTGACTCCGTCCGTGCCGGGGCCGTGCCCGCCGCGGCCCTCACCGAAGTCACGGACTTCGGAACCAACCCCAGCAACCTGCGGATGTACCTGTACGTACCGGAGAGCGTCACGCCGAAGCCGGCCGTCGTGGTCGCCGTGCACTGGTGCACCGGCTCGGGCCCGGACATGTACAACGGGACCGAGTACGACACGCTCGCCGACCGGTACGGATTCATCGTGCTCTACCCGTCCGTCACCCGCAGCAGCAAGTGCTTCGACGTCTCCTCGCCCCAGGCCCTGCGCCGCGGCGGCGGCAGCGACCCCGTCGGCATCAAGTCGATGATCGACTGGGTCACCCGCACCTACGACGCCGACACCGGCCGGGTGTTCGCCACCGGCATCTCCTCCGGCGCGATGATGACGAACGTCCTGCTCGGGGACTACCCGGACGTGTTCGCTGCGGGCGCCGCCTTCTCGGGCGTCCCGTTCGGCTGTTTCGCCACCGCCGACGGCTCCGAGTGGAACAGCGCCTGCTCGGGCGGCACGATCACCCGCACTCCGAAGGAGTGGGGCGACCTGGTCCGGGGCGCGTATCCCGGCTACACCGGCCCGCGGCCCCGGATGCAGATCTGGCACGGGACCCAGGACGACGTCCTGCGCTACCCCAACTTCGGGGAGCAGATCAAACAGTGGACGAACGTGCGGGGCGTGAGCGAGACGCCCACCACCACCGACACGCCCCAGTCCGGCTGGAGCCGCACCCGCTACGGCGGGACGGGTGACCGGGCCCCCGTCGAGGCCGTCAGCCTCCAGGGCGTCGGCCACAACCTCTACGCCCAGGGCATGGCGTCCCGGGTGCTCACCTTCTTCGGTCTGGACGGCTCGGGCCCGGCTCCCCAGCCCCAGCCCGGCGCGTGCCGCGTGAAGGTGTCGGTGAACGCCTGGAACACCGGTCTGACGGCCACCGTGACCCTCACCAACACCGGTGCGACGACCGTCGACGGCTGGAAACTCGGCTTCACGCTGCCGGCCGGCCAGACGGTCACGGGTGGCTGGGGTGCCACGTACGCGCCGTCGTCCGGGGCGGTCACCGCCACCGACGTCGCGTACAACGGCACCATCGCGCCGGGCGCGAGCGTGAGCATCGGCTACCAGGCGAGTCACGGCGGCAACAGCGCCGCCCCGGCCGCGTTCACGCTCAACGGCACAGCGTGCGCGGCCGCTTGACGTTCCGCACGGGATGCCGGATCAGACCGACCGGTGGTACTGGTCCGGCACCCGCACCTCACCGCCGAGTTCCCGTGCCGCGTGGCGGGCCCACGAGGGGTTGCGCAGCAGCTCCCGGCCCAGCAGGACCGCGTCCGCCTCGCCGTTGGCCAGGATCTTCTCGGCCTGCTCGACGTCGGTGATGAGTCCGACGGCGGCGACGGGCAGGGACGTCTCGTTCCGTACCCGGGCGGCGAAGGGCACCTGGTAGCCGGGGGCCGTGGGGATGCGGACGCCGGAGGCGTTGCCGCCGGTGGAGACGTCCAGCAGGTCGACGCCGTGGGCGCGCAGGCCGGCGGCGAAGCGGACCGTGTCGTCCGCGGTCCAGCCGCCGTCGTCGAGCCATTCGGTCGCCGAGACGCGGAAGAACAGCGGCTTGTCGTCAGGCCAGACCTCCCGCACGGCGTCGACGACTTCGAGGGCGAAGCGGGTGCGGTTCTCGTACGAGCCGCCGTAGGCGTCGGTGCGGTGGTTGGAGTGCGGGGAGAGGAACTCGTTGATCAGGTAGCCGTGGGCGCCGTGGATCTCGGCGATCTCGAAACCGGCGGCGAGCGCGCGGCGGGCCGCCGCTGCGAACTGCTCCACCACGTCCCTGATCTGGCCGGTGGTCAGCTCTGCCGGGACCGGGTGCCGGTCGTCGAAGGCGAGTGGGCTCGGGGCGACCGGCTCCCAGCCGTGCTCCTCCGGCCCGACCGGGGCGCCGCCCTTCCAGGGGCGGTCCGTGGACGCCTTGCGGCCCGCGTGGGCGAGCTGGATCGCCGGCACCGTGCCCTGCGCGGCGAGGAAGCGGGTGATGCGGCGGAACGCCTCGACCTGCGTGTCGTTCCAGATGCCGAGGTCGTAGGGGGAGATGCGGCCCTGCGGGGACACCGCGGTCGCCTCGACGACGATCAGGCCCGTGCCGCCGGTGGCGCGGGCTGCGTAGTGCGCGAAGTGCCAGTCGGTGGGGACCCCGGTCTCCGGGCCCTCCGGCGCCGCCGAGTACTGGCACATCGGGGGCATCCACACGCGGTTCGGGATCGTCAGCTCGCGCAGGGTGAAGGGCTCGAAGAGCGCGGTCACGGCGGACTCCATTCGTCACGGGGCCGATGTCGGCTCGTACGATAGGCATCGTAGTACGGCGGATGTCAAACTACGAAGGTTCTCGTACTATGAGGGTTCCCGAGGAAGTGGAGCAGCCGTGTCGTCGCCCGCCGTCAGCAGTCGTGACCTGCCGCACCCCGCGCGTGACGAGATCCGGCTGGAGGGGGTGCTGCACGCGCTCTCGGATCCGATGCGGTTGCGGATCGTGCGGGAACTGGCCGGTGCGCGGGGTGAGTTGTCCTGCTCGGACTTCGAGCTGCCCGTCACCAAGTCGACCACCACCCACCATTTCCGGGTGCTGCGGGAGAGCGGGGTGATCCGGCAGGTGTACCGGGGCACGGCCAAGATGAACGGGCTGCGGCGGGACGAACTCGACGAGCTGTTCCCGGGGCTCATGGGTGCCTTGCTCGCTGCGGCAGCCCGGCAGGCCGTCCGCCCGGGTGGCTGACGCGGCCCTCCGGCCGTCCTGACCGTGGCGTCGATCGAGCCGTCGCTATCCGACACCCGCCAGCCGGTGCCGGATGGTGCGGAAGGCGTCGGCCAGTTCGGGTGGGCCGATGTCGTCGAGTGTGGTGTCGAAGGTGATGAGCAGACCCGCGATGCCGGCCCAGGACCAGCCGCCGATGGTCAGCCGGCACCTACCGGAGTCGATGGCTTCCACGGCGGACCCTCCCGGCGCCCAGCGAGCGACGACATCGGCAGGCAGGGCGAGGGTGGCGCTGCCGACGCACTGCCACTGGCCGGGGGTGTCGCCTCGGTCGGGATTGCGGACGACGAGGCGGGTGAGGTCGTCCCGCGTCAGTGGCTGGGGTGTGAAGCCGGCTCCGGCGGGGGTCCGCGGGCGGATGCGGTCGACCCGGTAGGTGTGCCACGTGTGGCGCACGTGGTCGCGGGCGATGAGGTACCAGCGCCCGGCCCAGACGACGAGGTCGTGCGGCTCGACCTCTCGGGGAGGCTGGAATCCGGGCTCGCCGGGCGCGGGGATGCGGCCGTCGGGCGTGGTGTAGTCGAATCGCAGGACGTGGCGGGTGCGGATGGCCGATCCGAGGGTTTGCAGGGTCGCCACGTCGAGCGGTGGAGCCGAGAACTCCCAGTAGTTGCGCAGGCTCGTGACCTCGAAGGCCTCGCTGGCGGCCCGCAGGCGCGCGGGCATGACCTGGCGCAGGGTGGTCAGCGCACGGCTGAGAGCGTCGTCGATGCCCGTGACGACCGCAGGTGCGGTCCGCAGCGCGAGGGCGATGGCGACGGCCTGGTCGTCGTCGAGGACCAACGGCGGCAACTTCCCGCCGGCCCCGAGCCGGTAACCCCCGCCGGGGCCCTTGACCGCGTCGACGCGGTACCCGAGCTCGCGCAGGGTGTCGATGTCCCGGCGCAGGGTCCGTGGCGAGACGTCGAGTCGATCGGCGAGTTCGGATCCGGACCATTCGATGCGCGCCTCGAGCAGGGACAGCAGGCGCAGGATCCGCGCGGACGTGTCAGCCACGGAAGGCAGTCTCGCACCGGTAGCGGTCATTCGGTGGCCGCTACCGGTGCCACGGTGCGGGCATGTCTCACTCCTCCCGCATCTGCGCGCAGGACGTACCGGTGGCCGGCCGCCGGGCATCCCTCGCGCTGCTCGTCATGCTGTCCGCCTCGTTCATGGACCTGCTCGACGTCACGATCGTCACCGTCGCCGCCCCGGACATCGCCGCCGATCTGCACGCGTCCCCGTCGCAGTTGCAGTGGATGCTCGCGGCCTACACCCTCGCGCTCGGGTCCGGCCTGATCACGGGCGGGCGAGTCGGCGACGACCACGGCCGGCGCAAGGTCTTCCTCGTCTCCCTGGCCTGCTTCGCGGTCGCGTCCGCCGCGTGCGCGCTGGCCCCCTCGGCCGGGGTCCTGATCGCCGTCCGGGCGGTGCAGGGCCTGGCCGGTGGATTCATGGTGCCGCAGGTCTTCGGCATCATCCGGTCGTCGTTCGAGCCGGCCGCGATGGCCAAGGCCTTCGGTGCGTACGGGGCCGTCCAGGGACTGGCGTCGGTCGCCGGGCCGCTGCTGGGCGGAGCGCTCATCGAAGCGGACCTGTGGGGTCTGGGGTGGCGCACGATCTTCTGGATCAACCTCCCCGTCGCAGTCCTGGCCCTCGCGCTGGGGGCCCGGGTGCTTCCCGAGTCCCTCGCGCCGGTGCGCGTCCGTCCGGACGTGGCCGGGGCCGTCCTGGTCGCGGCCGCAGTGCTCCTGGTGCTCCTGCCGCTGGTGCAGGGCCGGGACTGGGGGTGGCCGTTGTTCGGATGGGCCCTGCTGGTGACCGGGCTGCTGCTCCTGGCCGTGTTCCTGGCCTATGAGCGTGCCCTGGCCCGTCGGGGCGGTCGGCCCGTGCTGGAGCCGGTCTTGCTGTCGATCCGGCCTTTCACCGCGGGCCTGGGGGCGTCGGTGCTGTTCTTCGGCGGCCTGGCCTCGTTCTTCCTGGTCCTGTCGGTCTACCTTCAGGCCGGCACCGGCCGCTCCGCGTGGGACACCGGCCTCGTGATCCTGCCGTATGCGATCGGGTCGTTGATCACCTCCGGCGCCGGGGTCGCCCTCGCCGCACAGGCCGGCCGCGCCCTCGTCGTCGCGGGTTCCCTGACCCTGGCCGCTTCCCAGGGGCTGCTGTGGTGGCTGGTCCGCGACGGCGCCACGGCCCCGGGCTACTGGCCCCTGGCCGGTGCCATGTTCCTCGGGGGCCTCGGCCTGGGGCTCGGGGCACCGATCCTGGTCAACGTCGTCCTCGCCGGAGTGCCGGGCCGCCACGCCGGTGCCGCCGGCGGGGTCCTGTCGACGGTGAACCAGATCGGCGGCGCCGCCGGTGTCGCCGTCCTCGGCACCGTCTTCTTCAATGCCCTCGGCCCGGCCGCCGGGGCGGAGTCCGGCGCACCGGCGCAGCTGTTCGGCCACGCCCTCGCTCAGGTGATGCCATGGCAGGTCGCCACCTGCGTCCTGGCCGCCCTCGCGATGCTCGCCCTGCCCGGAAGCGCCGCCACCCACCAGCGGTGACCTCCGTCCGCCAGGACGAGGAGTCGGACTCCTGACGTGATCCCGTTGCGTGGTGCCCGGACCGACAGGCCATGGCCCCCGGATGGACCCACTCCCGCTGCCGCCCGTCAGCGGGCGGCTTCCCGGAGGGACTGCCAGTCGGGGAGCTTCACCACGCCCCTGCCCAGTGAGGCTCCCAGTTCCGCCTCCGCCCGTTCGATCGACTGCCAACCCGTCCATTCCACGGGATCGGTCCCCGCCGCGCGCAGGGCCGCGAGGGGGTCACCGGGGACCGGCTTCGCGGCGAGGGCCGGCGCGTCCTCCAGGAGGGCCGTGGCCGTCTCCTTCGCACAGGGGCGGTTCGTGCCGATGACACCCGTCGGGCCCCGCTTGATCCAGCCCGCCACGTACTCGCCCGGAGTCACGACACCCCCGCACAGGACGCGGCCGGACCGGTTCGGGACGGTGCCGGTGGCCGGATCGAACGGAAGTCCCTCCAGAGGGACCCCCCGGTAGCCCACCGAGCGCAGGACCAGCTGTCCCTCGACGACCTCGTGGCGGCCCGTGCCCGTCACACCGCCGCGGCCGTCCGGGGCCGTCCGCTCGAACCGTGCCGCGCCCACGCGGCCCTGCTCGGCGAGCAGTTCGGCCGGGCGGAGGAAGAACCGGAGGCGGATGCGGCGCGGGGCGCCCGTCGGGGGCGTCTCGGCCCAGCCGCGCAGGACCTCCACGTTGCGGCGCTGCGGGGCGGGCAGCGCGGCGGGTTCCCGGTAACCCGGGTCCAGGGCCAGCTCCGCCGGGTCCACGACCACGTCGGTCTCCGGCAGGGTGCCCAGTTCGCGCAGCTCCTTGGTGGTGAACCGGGCCTGGGACGGGCCGCGCCGGCCCACCATGTGGATCTCGGTCACGCGGCTCTGAGCCAGGGTGGTCAGGGCCGCCTGCGGCATGTCGGTCGGGGTGAGCTCGGCCAGCCCCCGGGCCAGCATCCGCGTGACGTCCACGGCGACGTTCCCCACGCCGATGACCACGGCCGACCGGGCGTCCCGCAGGAAACCGGCGTCCACGGCGTCCGGGTGGGCGCTGTACCAGGACACGAACTGGGTCGCCGACCAGCTGCCCGGCAGGTCCTCCCCGGGGATGCCCAGCCGCCGGTCGGTGGCGGCGCCCAGGCAGTACACCACCGCGTGGTAGAGCTCCCGCAGTCTGTCGACCCGCACCCCACCGGGGCCGATCTGCACGCCGCCGAGGAACCGGACCCGGTCGTGCTCCAGGACCGCCCGCAAGGTGTTCTGCAGCGACTTGATCTTCTCGTGGTCGGGTGCCACGCCGTAGCGGACGAGGCCGTACGGGCACGGCAGCCGGTCCAGGACGTCGACGCGCACCTCGGAGTCCAGCTGGACGAGACTCTGGGCGGTGTAGCACCCGCTCGGCCCGGAGCCTACGACGGCGACTCGCAGCACGGCGGAACTCCTTACCCGGGGGATCCGACGGATCTCAGGAGAGCGCTGACGCCTCCAGCATCGCACCGGCCGGGCTCCGCTGACAGGGTGCTGTGCTCCACCCGCGGCGCGTGTCCGATCTGTAGGGAATGTGATCATGAGGTTACGTTCCGTGTGTGCTGGAAGCATCCTTTCTGAATCTTTCTGATCGCTCTCCGGCGGACGGTGCGGTGTCCGTGCGCCCCGCATGGGAAGTGCGGGAGAGCGAGGGCGCCACGCGGTGGTTCGAGTTCCGGCTGGCTTTCGCCGACGGCGCCCGGGTCGACGCGCTGGCCGTCGTGGGCGGCGGATGCGTCTGCGTCGAGGAGGTGCGCGCTCAGCCCGCGCTGTCGCTCGACGACCTGGCCGTGCTCGCTGACTGGATCGAGGAGGCGGTGGCGCAGGCGTGCGGTGCCGGACCCGGGCCGGACGGCCGCGGGACGCAGCGGCGCCGTGCCCGGCCGGCCTGGCCGCAGGGGGCGGAGGGGCGGCGGCAGGTGGCGCGGGAGTACCGCGCGGCCCAGCGGGACGGCGCCGACCCGGTGCTCGCCGTGATGGGTGCGACCGGGTACAGCCGCCGTACCTCCCTCAGGCTGATCGGCCAGGCCCGGGACGCGGGCCTGCTGCCACCGCGCCGCCCCCGGCGCTGACCGCGGCAGGGGCCCCGCCCCGGGGCGTGCTCAGAGCATGTTCCGCATCCGGGTGATCTCGCTCGTCTGCTGCGCGATCACCTCGTCGGCCATCTCCTCGACACGGATGTTGTTGCCCTGCCCCTTCACGTCCGTGGCCATGGTGATCGCGCCCTGGTGATGGGTCGTCATCAGGGCGAGGAAGAGTCGGTCGAAGGCCTTCCCGTCAGCCGTCCGGAGCTTCTTCAGCTGGGCCGGTGTCGCCATGCCGGGCATCGCGGCGTGCTCGTGCCGCTCCGCCTTCAGCGGCTTGCCGTACGACTTCAGCCAGCCCTTCATGGCCTCGATCTCGGGCTTCTGCCCGGCTGCGATGCGGTCGGCGATCCGCTTCACGTCCTTCGAACCGGAACGCTGCGGGGCGAGTTCGGTCATCACGAGGGCCTGGTCGTGGTGCTCGATCATCATGCGGACGTAGGAGACGTCGGCCGAGTTGGGGGAGTCGTTCTCCGAGCGCGCGTCGGCGGCCTCCTCGGCGGACAGGGTGCGGTTCGCCTCCCCGGGCTCGCCCGGCGCGATCACGGCGGGCCCGTCCGCGGCGGCCGGCTCGCGGTCCGGACCGGAGTCACAGCCTCCGACCGCGAGCACGGTCAGGGCGGCCACCCCCATCGCGACGGCGGACGCCCGGGACGCACGGCGGAAGAGCACAACGACCTCCTGTGGCAGGTGGGTTGGGACGCACCTCGGGTTGCGGACGACGTACTGGCACGCTTCCGCGGGTCATTGATCGGGAAACTTCATTGCGACTCTGTTGCCCCCTGTTGGTATGTGCATGGCGAAGACGATACTGCGTGGTGCGTGAACCGTTCCGCAGTGAACGGAACCAGGGAGGAAAACAGTGATCCTGTTGAACGACCGCAGAACACGCCGCAGACGCGTGGGAGTTGTGGCTGCCGCCGGTGGGCTGCTGGCCGCGCTCCTCACGGCGGGACCGGCAGCGGCCACCCCCGACCCCGGGGACGCGCCGGCCGCACCGAAGAAGGTTTCCCAGAGCGCTCAGGCCGAGGTCCGTGAGGCCATCCGGAGCGGCGAGATACCCGGCCAGGACGAGATCGTCCACTCCGACAACATCCAGCACCTGGCCCATGTCCCCAAGGACGTGCTTCAGGGCACCAACTCGGACCTCGCCTTCCAGGGCAGGTACGCGTTCGCGGGGAACTACGACGGTTTCCGCATCTTCGACATCAGCAATCCGAAGGTGCCCAAGACCGTCGCCCAGGTGCTGTGCCCAGGCTCGCAGAACGACATCTCCGTCTCCGGCAACCTGCTGTTCCTGTCCACCGACTCCTCGCGCAGCGACAGCAGTTGCTCCAGCACCACCCAGCCGGCGACCGAGAAGTCCTCCTGGGAGGGCATGAAGGTCTTCGACATCAGCGACAAGCGCAACCCGAGGTACGTCGCCGCCGTCGAGACCGCCTGCGGCTCGCACACCCACACGCTGGTGCCCGAGCGCCGCAACGTCTACGTGTACGTCTCCTCGTACTCGCCGAACGCCGCCTACCCCGACTGCCGGCCGCCGCACGACGGCATCTCCGTCATCAAGGTGCCGCGAGGCGCCCCCGAGAAGGCGAAGGTCGTGGGCTTCCCCGTGCTGTTCCCCGGTGAGGGGCCGGACGGCGGCGGCAACCCGGGCGGACCGACCAACCCGGGCGTCTCCAAGACCACCGGCTGCCACGACGTCACCGTGCTGCCGTCGAAGGACCTGGCGGCGGGCGCCTGCATGGGCGACGGCATCCTGTTCTCCATCAAGGACCCGGAGCGCCCGAAGATCATCGACCGCGTCCAGGACAACGTCAACTTCGCGTTCTGGCACTCGGCGACCTTCAACCAGAAGGCGAACAAGGTCGTCTTCACCGACGAACTGGGCGGCGGCGGCGCGGCCACCTGCAACGCGGAGATCGGCCCGGACCGCGGTGCCGACGGCATCTACGACGTGGTCGGCAAGGGCGACAAGCGCAAGCTCGTCTTCCGCAGCTACTTCAAGATCCCCCGCCACCAGGCGAACACCGAGAACTGCGTCGCCCACAACGGCTCGCTGATCCCGGTCAAGGGCAAGGACATCATGGTCCAGGCCTGGTACCAGGGCGGTGTCTCCGTCTGGGACTTCACCGACTCGGCCGAGCCGAAGGAGATCGCCTACTTCGACCGCGGCCCGCTGACCACCGACACGATCAAGTCCGGCGGTTCGTGGTCGGCGTACTACTACAACGGCTACATCTACTCGAACGAGTACGCGCGGGGCTTCGACGTCCTGAAGATCAAGGACCGGCGCACGGACCCGGCCCGCTGGGTCCACATGCGTGAGCTCAACGTGCAGACGCAGCCCGACTACTTCGACTGATCCGGCGGACCGCACTCCGGTGCGGCCCCGGTCGCGAAGAACCGCGACAGATCCTTGTCGCCCCTCCCGCCGCGGGCTCCGGTCTCCGGCGGGAGGCCCAGCTCCCAGTCGAGCCGGTAGCGCTTGAACAACTCGGCCCGCAGCACCGGCACCGGCATCGGCACCCCCGGCACCAGGGCCGCGTACACGGAGCCCATCAGCAGGGCGCGCATCATCGGGTAGTCGCTGTCGACGTCCGGCGTCCCGTGCCGGACCATGGTGTCCCGCAGCAGCTCGGCAAGACGCCGCTGCTCCGGGCACTGCATGAAGCCCTCGGCCTGAAGGATCCCCGCCATGTGCTGGCGCATCAGCACGGGCCGGTCCCTGGCCAGGCCCAGGATCGCGTCGATGGCCCGGGCCATCCGCTCCCGCCCGTCCTCGGTGCGCGGCTCGCGCTCCAGCGCCTCCTCCAGTGTGCGGTGCATCAGCCGGTGCACGGCGGACTGCACCAGCTGGCGCTTGCCGGGGAAGTAGTAGGACACCAGGCCACGGGCCGAACCCGCGCGGTCCGCGATGTCGCCGAGGGTGGTCGCGTCGTAACCCCGCTCGCCCACCAGCTCGACCGCAGCCTGGAGGAGCCGCTCCCGGGAGCGCCGCCGCAACTCTTCATTGACCGAGGCGCTACGCGGAGACATGCGGTAACTCCTGTGTTGACTGGCTGCCAGCCAACTATACTCAGAGCGTCCGGCCACGGCCTGCCAGGTCTGGGCCGGCGATGCCGTCTGCCTCGGGCGACACGGGGGATCGTCCGAGGCGGGCGAGCGCACGGATCCGATGGTGGCCTCGGGCTACTTGCCTCGGCCGGCCCGACGGCCACCATGCGGTGATCCTTCGAGGGCGCCTCGGGTGGCGCGGCAATGCCGTTGAGGGGGCCTCGTGTTCAGATCTGTCGGCGCCGGTGCACCCACACCGCTGCGGCCACCACCGTCGTCCCCAGCAGCCAGCCGCCCACGACGTCCGACGGCCAGTGGACGCCGAGCCATACCCGCGTCAGCCCGACCCCGATCACGGAGACGGCGGCCACGGCCACGGCCGTACGCCACACGGCCCGGCCGACGCCGTGCCGGTGCAGGAGCCACAACAACAGGCCGCACACCACCGTGGCGGTCATGGCATGGCCGGACGGGAACGCCGAGTAGTGGGCCGAGTCGACGGGGTCGGGCCACACGGGGCGCGGGCGGTCCACCGCGGCCTTGATGCCCTGCTGCACCAGGGTCCCGAGGGCGACGGCCAGCGCCAGCCACAAGGCCGTCCAGCGCGCCGCCCGCCGCACCAGCCACACGACGACAGCCGCGCACAGCAGTCGCATCGTCCACGGATCCCACACCCAGTCCGTGAGGATGCGGCACGTCTGGGTGAGGACCGGTGCGTCGACCGCCCAGCGGTGGGTGGTGCCGGCGATGTCCCCGTCCGCGCCGATCAACGGGCTCCATCTGGCCGCGACGAGGGTCAGCAGCAGTACCGAGCACAGGGCCAGGACACCGGCGAAGCGGGCGGCGGTGTGGTGCTCCTGGCGGGGCGGGGAGTCGACGGACGAGGTGTGCATACAGCGATCCTCGCCGAACCGGGGGGTCCGGATCCAGTAAGGCGACGATCTTCGGCTCTCGGACAACGCACTTCGGCCATCGGGAGCCACCGGATTCCGGCCGGGCGCACGCCTCGTCTTCCGGCACACGCCTCGTCCGACGCGGCCGCGCCCGCGACCCCGGCGGTCATCCCAGCGCCCGCAACCCCGGTACGAACGCCACCAGCACCGGCACCACCGGCACCAGCGCGGCCGCCGCCGTCAGCCGCAGGCGCCGGGCCGCGGTCAGCCGGTCCGGCGGCGTGAGCAACCGGTGCACCCGGGCCGGGACGTGGGCCTGAGGTGTCGGGCAGGGCCCGAACACGCCGCGGTGCTCGTTCAGTTCCACCAGGGCCAGGGCGGTGGTCAGCCGGCCGAAGCGGCGCGATGCCGTGTCGTCGGCGGCGAGTTCGACCAGGCGGTGCATCTCGTCACGGAACGCGGCGAACACCGGAACCTGCGGAAACCCGCCGGCCAGGGCCGAGGAACAGTTCAACAGCCAGTCGTGCCGGGCCCGGGCGTGGCCCTGCTCGTGGGCGAGGACGGCGTCCAGCCGGCGGCCCTTCAGCCGGAGCAACGCGGCCGTGGTGACGACCAGTTGCGGGGGAGCGCCGGGCTGCCACCAGGCATCGGGCCGCTCGCTCTCCAGGACGACGAGCCGGCCCGAGACGGCCACCTCGCCCGGCAGCAGCGGAGCCCGGACCAGCAGATCGGCCCGTCGGCGGCGGCGCCCGGCGCGGGCCCTGCCGATCTCGCGGAGCAGCATCGCCGCGCTCCACAGCCCGCCGCCGGCCAGCGCGAGGGCGGTGGTCGCCGCCCAGGGGCCCGCCGTGCCGAGGACGTAGGCCTCGACGACCGCGCGCGGGGCCGTCGCGAAGAGGTGCCCGCCGACCGCGTGCCAGGCCGCGGCCGCGCTGAGCGTCATCGACAGCGCGCAGCACACGAGGACGGTCGCCACGACGCACTGCCACACCCACAGCGCCACCACCGGCTCACGGTCCGGCCAGTCCGCCCGGGCGAGCAACCGGGGACCGACCACGGCGGTCAGGGCGCCGAGCAGCAACAGCGCGGCGGTGAGCATCATGAGGGCAGCCTATGAGGGCGGCCGCGCTCCGGGGTACGACTTGTGCCGCCGAAGTGACGCAGACAACGGATCCGTTGGGCGCGCGCCGGCCCGCTCCCGCTCACAGCGTGAGCAGCATGGCCACCATCGCGATCCCCATGGACAGCCGGCAGGCCCGCGCCAGCTCCGGCCGGTCGCCCCACCCGGCGGGACCGCCGCCCCCGCCCCCGGCCACGGCGGCGACCGGCACCAGCCGGACGCCGGTCAGCAGCACGTAACCGGCGAAGTACAGCAGCAGCGCCCCGGTCAGGAGCGGGACCCCCGATCCGCCCGCCCCGTGCGCGTGCGCGGGCGAACCGGCCATGACGACGGACATGTAGACCATCGCCCCGGCCCCCACCAGGTGGTGCAGATGGTGCGCGCCGGCCCGCGCCGCCCACAGCGCGTGAACGCCCGCCGCCCCGAACACCGCCGCGTAGACGGGCCACGCCCACGAAGGCGGGGTGAACACCGCCGCGGGCACGGCCATCGCGGCCATCCCGAAACCCATCAGCGCCTCGCCGCCCGCGGCGCTGCGCTGCCCCTCGGCACCGCTGCGCATCCGCGCCAGACAGTAGGCGCCGGTCACCGCGCAGAGCGCCACCAGCAGCCAGCCGGACGAAGCCGGTCCGTGCACGCGCACCTCCCCCTTCGGCAGTCGGTCATTCGATGCCCGGGCCATGCGGCGCGCACGCGAGCGCAAGGGTGTACACGGGGAGCATTGGACGGAGCACGCCAGGTGAGAGTATGTCTTTTACGAGTAAAACACATGCAAATCTTGTGCTCATGAGCAGTGCGCCACCCACCCCCGCCGCCCCGCCCGCCCGGCGCCTGAAGCCGGCGGGGGTGCTGCGCCTCGGCAGGCCCTCGGAGATCTGGTTCAAGCCCGCGCTGAGTGTCGTCGCGGCGACCGCTCCGCCCGCCCTCACCCTGTCGGCGCTCGGCCGGCCCGGCCTCGTGATGTACGCGATGGCCGGATCCCTGTGCGCGCTGTACGCCCACAACCGTCCGTACGCCGCCCGGGCCGGCGTCCTCGCCCGGGTGGTGCTGGGCATGCTCGGCGGGGTCGCCGTGGCCCTGGTCGCGGCCTCGCTGACCGGCAGCGCCGTCGTCCTGGTCACCGTCGGCGCCCTGCTGGCCGCCGCGCAGAAGGTGCTGTGCGACGCCACTCGGGTCGGCCCGCCGGGCAACGTCGTCCTCACCTTCGTCAGCTCCGCCTCCCTGTTCGCGCCGCAGACCCTCGGCCAGGTGCCCGGTCATCTGGCGCTGACCGCCGCGACGGGGGCCTGGGCCTGGCTGGTCTGCATGGCGCCCGCGCTCGTCCGGCCGCACGGACCGGAACGCCGCGCCACCGCCGCCGCACTGAAGGCCGCCGCCGTGTACGCGGACACCGGCGGCACGGGGGAGGAGCATGCCCGGGCCCGGGCCGCCGGTTACGCCGCCGTGCAGGCCGCCTGGCAGTCGCTGCTGTCCACCAGCGCCCCTTCCCGGACCAGGCGTGCCCTCGAACGGCTCGTCGTCCGCGCCGAGGTCGCCCTCGCGGCGCCGGCGGAGGCGGACGCGGAGCGGCTGCGCGCGTGGGCGGGCTCGCTGCGCGGCACCGGCCCCGTCCCCCAGGCCGGAGCGGCGGACGCGGCCGCCGACGAACTGCTCGGAGTGGACGCCGCCCGGCCCCTCCGGGCGCGGCTCGGCCCGCTGACCCCCCTCGCGGTGCGTACCGCCCTCGGCTGCGCGCTCGCCGGCTACGCCTCGCTCGCCCTCGGGATCGGCCGCCCCTACTGGGCGCTGGTCACCGCCGCCTCGCTCTACCAGGCGAACCTCACCCTGACCTGGAGCCGGGCCGTCCAGCGGGTGGTGGGCAACGTCGTCGGCGTGCTGGTCTTCCTGGCCGTCGTGCCGCTCGCGCACCTGGGGCCGGTGGCGCTCGTGCTGTGCTGCCTCGCGTTCAGCTTCGGCGCGGAGGTGCTGATCAGCCGCAACTACTGGCTCGGCAGTGTCTGTGTGACGCCCATGGCCCTGCTCATCACGGAGTTCGCCGGGCACCAGGAGCCCGGGGCGCTGATGGCGGAGCGGGTCGTGGACACCGTCGTCGGCGCGCTGGTCGGGTTCGCCGCCGCCCTGGCCGTCACCAACCGGCGCGCGGGCGCCCGCGTCGAACGGGCGCTGACCGCCGCGGACCGGGCCCGTGAACACGCCGCCCGCCTCCTGGCAGAGCCGGACCCCGGCACCGGGGCCCTGCAATCCGCCCGGCGCGGCCTCGCGGTCGCCCTGGCCGAGCTGCGCGCCACGGCCGACGCCGCCGCCGGTGAATGGTGGCAGCGGGCCCTGCCCCAGGAGCGGGTCGTGCTCGCCGAACAGGCCGGACACCGTACGCTCGCCGCGACGGCCCGACGCCAGGGACTGCTCCCGGACCGGGACCCGGCCACCGAAACGGAGGACGCACGGCCATGACGCCGACCGAAGGACCATCGCCCACGGGGGGCGACGCGGGACCGGCCCCGCAGCCGGGGAGCGGGGCGGAGCCGGTGGCGGAGGGGTGGTCGGCCGACGAGGAGGCGGCGGCCGGAGAGGGTGCGGTCGAGGACGCGTCCGGTGAGGATCTCCCGGCCGGCGGGCGCCGGGGCGACACCGTCGCCGCCGTCGTCCGGCAGTGGCAGGCCGTGCACCCCGGGCTCGACACCGGGCCGATGGAGATCATCGGGCGGATCAACCGCTGCGCCGCCCTGCTCCAGCAGGCCGAGGACGCTCCGCTGCGCCGGGCCGGACTCAGCCGGCCCGAGTTCGATCTGCTCGGTGCGCTGCGGCGGACCGGGCACGAACTGACGCCCGGGGACCTGGCCAGGGAGACCTTCTCCTCGGGGGCGGCCGTCACCAAGCGCCTGAAGCAGCTGACCGAGCGGGGTCTGGTCGAACGGCGGGGCGACACCCGTGACCGCCGGGTCGTCCACCTCCGGCTCACCGACGCCGGACGCGACCTGGTCGACGCGATCCTGCCCGTCCAGCTCGCCTACGAGACGGCCGTGCTGTCCGGCGTCGACGGCCCCGAACAGGGTGAACTCGCCGCCCTGCTGGGGGAGTTGCTCGGACAGCTGGAAGGGCGGCTCGGCGTTCTGCGGGCCTGATCGCCCATGGGCCGGCCGGTCGTGGTCCCGCCGAACCGGGTGCGACGACGCCGGGTCAGGCCTCGTCGCCCGCCCGGTACACGCCGAACACCGCCCCCTGCGGGTCCCGCAGCACCGCGATGCGCGGCCCGTCGGGCACGGAGGTGGGCACCATCAGGACCGTGCCGTGCCGCTGGACGACGGCGGTCGTGTCGTCCACGTCGGCGACGGCGAAGTACGGCAGCCAATGCGCCGGCACCTCGGGCGGGAACTTCTCGTCCATCGTCACCATGCCGCCGAAGTCCGCGCCGCCGACGCCCCACTGGGTGTAGCGGTCCGACGGGGCGACGGTCCAGCCGAACACCCGCGTGTAGAAGGACACGGCCCCCTCCGGGTCCCGCGTCATCAGCTCCACCCAGCCCAGCGAGCCGGGCACGTTGAACAGCCCTGCGCCCGGGAAGGTCCCGGCCTGCCACAGCTGGAAGACGGCGCCGCCCGGATCGGCGGCCACCGCGAACCGCCCCACGTCGAACACGTCCGTCGGACCGAACAGCAGTGTCCCGCCCGCCTCCGTCACCGCACGGACGGCGGCGTCCGCGTCGGTCACCGCGAACGACACGTTCCACGCGACCGGCTGCGACGGCTGGTACAGCGGGGCGAGCGCGGCGACGGCCGCGTCCCCGAGGTGCGCGACGGTGTAACCGCCGGCCTCCTGACGGGCGTCCGTCTCGGGCCGCCAGCCGAACAGCCGCGTGTAGAACCGCCGGGCCGCATCCAGGTCAATGGTCCCCAGCTCGGTCCAGCAGGGGCCGCCGGTCACCGGTGCGTCGAGTTTCATGGCGTTCCTTCCGCGAGCGGCGGGGACCTCGCCCCCGAGGGTCCCCTCCAGCACGCTAAGCCGCCCGCGGGGCTCCCTGCCATCCGGGGAAACCCGGTGGTGTGCCGCAGTGGCCGCGGCGTACCCTCGCCCCGTACCGCACCGCGTGGCGGCCTCCCGCTCCTTCAGCCCGCCCGGAGGTACCCATGCCCGCGCCCGAGGTGCGTCCCTTCCGCAAGACCGACCGCGACCAGCTGACCGACCTGGTCAACATGCACATCGCGGCCGTCGTCCCCGGCGTCTCCGTCTCCGTGAACACCGTCCTCGGCGACCTGGAGCGGCGGCCCGGCGAGTTCATCACCGACCCGTGGGTGGCCGAGCGGACGACGCTCGTCGCCGAGCAGCGCCGGTACGTCGTCGCCGCGGCCCATCTGCTGCGCTACCGCGCCGACGCGGAGGTAGGGGAGACCTACCGGGACGCCGCCGAGATCAACTGGTTGGTCCACCGCCCGGCGACGCCCCTCTGGCCGGACGCCGATCTGGCGGCGGACCTGCTGATGCGGGCGTGCCTCGCCCGGTTCGCCCGCTGGAACGCCCGCGTCCGGTACGCCGACGGCGCGCTGCCCGCCCCGCTCGTCTACGGCCTGCCCCACAACTGGCCGCACATCCGGGCCCTCTACGAACGCGCGGGATTCCGGCACACCGGAGACACCGAGGTCATCCTGATCGCCCGGGTGGCCGACCTGCCGCCCCACGAACCCCGGCCGGGTGTCACGGCCGAGCGCACGCTGGGGGAGTGCGGCACCCGCTTCACGGCCCGGGCCGGGGGCAGGACACTCGGCTTCGTCGAGATCGACACCGCCCTGGCCCGCCCGGAACGCCACACGCGCGCCTCCGGCCTCGCCGACATCGGCAACCTGCACATCGACCCGGCAGAGCACGGCACCGGGCTGGAGCACTGGCTGCTCGCCCGGGCCGCGGACTGGCTCCGGCTGTGCGGCGTGGACCGGCTCGTCGCCTACGAACCCGCCGACGGCGGTGCCATGACCGCGCTCCTGACCGGTGCGGGCTTTCGCGAACTCACCCGCACCGAGCGGGGCTGGGAGCACCGCCCGGGCCGGGCTCAGATGCCGGGCCGGTAGCGGATCGGATGGTCCGCCGGCACCTCCACCAGCACGATCGGCGTCCCGTCGGGATCCGCGATCCACATCTCGACCAGCCCCCAGGGTTCCTTCACCGGCGGCCGCACGATCTCCACGCCCTTGGCCCGCAGCTCCTCCTGCGCCGCCGCCACGTCGTCGACCTGGAGCCACAGCCGTACGGCGGGCGCCGGGGCGGTCTCGGACCGCCCCGAGACCTCCAGGAAGCCGCCGCCCAGGAAGAAGACGGTGCCCCGCTCGGCTCCCGTGCCGAACTCGCGGTACACGGCGAGGCCCAGTTGCTCGCCGTAGAAGGCACGCGACCGCTCGGGGTCGGTGGGGCGGAGCAGGATCCGGCTGCTGAGTACATGCACCATGCAGCGGAGCCTAGTGGTGGCGTTACGCTCATCCCTGCCCAGCCTCGCAGCCGCAAGGAGACGTACGCCCATGGAGACCGCCGCCACCGCACCGACGTTCCGCCACGCCACCGACGCCGACGTGGACGAGCTGGTCGCGCTGATCGAGTCGGCGTACCGGGGCGACGACAGCCGGGCCGGGTGGACCACCGAGGCGGACATCCTCGAAGGGCAGCGCACCGACCCCGAGGGCGTGCTGGAGGTCATCAAGTCGCCCGACAGCCGGCTCCTGACGGTGGAGCAGGACGGCAGGATCGTCGCCTGCTGCCAGCTGGAGCACCAGGGCGAGCACGCCTACTTCGGGATGTTCGCCGTCAGCCCCCGGCTCCAGGGCGCGGGACTCGGCAAGGTGATCATCGCGGAGGCGGAGCGGCAGGCCCGCGAAGCCTGGGGCGTGCGGGAGATGCAGATGACCGTGATCTCCGTACGCGACGACCTCATCGCCTGGTACGAGCGGCGCGGCTACCGCCGTACGGGGCGGATGACCCCGTTCCCGTACGGCGACGAGCGCTTCGGCGTTCCGCAGCGCGACGACCTCCGGTTCGAGCTCCTGGTCAAGGAACTCGCATAGTCATCAGGCCGTGAAACGGCCCGTGCGCTTGATGTCCGGGTGGTCGGTGGTCGCGCCGTCCAGACCGAACGCCCGGACGAGCCGCAGCTGGTCCTGCGTGTTCACCACCCAGCCGATGATTCTCAGGTCGGCCTTGCGGGCCCGCTCCACGATCTCCAGGGTCAGCCGGCGGATGTTCAGACAGACGGTCTCGGCGCCGGCCTGGACGGCGCGGTCCACGATGTCGGTGCCGTAGCGGCTGGCGATCAGCGCGGTGCGCACCCCCGGCACCAGGGGCTTGATCTCGGCGATCGCCTCGTCGTGGAACGAGGACACCTCCACGCGGCCCGCCAGCCCGCGCTCGTTCATCACCTCGGCCAGGGCCCGCGCCGCCTGCGCGTCCTTGATCTCCGCCTGGAGCGGCGCGTGGACGGCCTCCAGGACCTCCTCGAAGACCGGGACCCGCTCGCCTCGGCCCGCGTCCAGGGCCCGCAGTTCGGCGAGGGTCTTCTCGGCGATCGGGCCGGTGCCGTCGGTCGTGCGGTCCACATCCGTGTCGTGCATGACGACGAGCGCGCCGTCCTTGCTCAGGTGCAGATCGAGTTCGATGGCGTCCAGGCCCGCCTCCTGGGCGGCGACGAAGGACCGGAGGGTGTTCTCGGGTTCCACACCCATGACTCCGCGGTGACCGATGGTGAGGAAGTTCAAGACGCGACTCTCTTCCGTCGACAGGCGGCACTGGGGGCCTGACGGCCCCCCTGACCGTATCGCCTGGACCCGCCCTGTGCAGAGAGTGAGGGCATGGTCGCCGCACATCCGGGAAGAAGCGTGACCGACAGGAAAAAGTGCGGTGAAGCACAGGGTCGGGCAGGATAATTTCCCGGGTTCACCCTTGCTGGGAGGAACCTCGTGTGTATACGGTCGGCATACGTGAGATTCTCCCGTGGAAGGTGGGACATGACGGAAATTCTTGTGCAGGTGGGTTCGGAGGAAGGTCTTCCTCCCGTGGCCAGGGTGGTCGAGCACCCTGCATGGCCCGTGCTCAAGGATGCCGTGGAGCGGATCCGGCCATGGCAGTCCGAGGACGGGTCGATCGACTTCGACGCCGAGGGCGCGCCCGACCCGGCCGACGCCGAGCTCGCGGTCCGCCAGGTCGCCGACGCCGTCCTGGAGCTCTCCCCGCTGCTGCCGCACGACGGCGCCTACCACGAGGCCCTGGTCAAGGACCTGACCCGGTGGGCCGACGGCGGCTTCCAGGTGCCCGACTTCCTCGACTCGCTGCTGGCCTTCCAGCCCGCCGCGAACCGCGCGGACGGCCTCCAGCACCTCGTCGTCTTCCCGATGTACACCCAGAACGGCAACCCGGACCGCAACCTCGAAGCGGTCGTGCTGCGCATGGTCTGGCCGGACTGGCTGGCCGAGCTGGAGAGCGCCCGCTACGACAACCCGCTGTTCTGCGGCATCAAGTTCGAGGACTTCACGGCCGGCTACGACACCAACTCCGCCGTCCTCTTCCCCGAGACCATCGCCGTGCGCGAGGCCCCGGAGCGGTTCACCTGGGGCGGCATCTTCTGCGACCGCGAGGCCGCCCGTTTCCGCCGCGTGACCGACGCCGCCGTCGACATCCTGGGCCTGGAGCTGCCCGAGGACGTCGCCGCGATGGTCCACGACCAGAAGCGCTGCGAAGAGGCGTTCGTCCTGTGGGACATGGTCCACGACCGCACCCACAGCCACGGCGACCTGCCTTTCGACCCGTTCATGATCAAGCAGCGCCAGCCGTTCTGGATGTACGGCCTGGAGGAGCTGCGCTGTGACCTCACCGCCTTCAAGGAGGCCGTGAAGCTGGCCGGGGAAGGCGTGCCGCAGGCCCGTGACGTGCAGGTCGCGGTCCTCTTCGACCGCATGTTCCGCTTCCCGGTCACCGGCGAGCGGGTGCGCAACTACGACGGACTGGGCGGCCAGCTGCTCTTCGCGTACCTGCACAAGCACGACGTCGTCCGCTGGACCGACAACAAGCTCACCATCGACTGGGAGCGCGCCCCGCAGGTCACCAACCAGCTGTGCGCCGAGATCGAGGACCTGTACCGCGACGGCATCGACCGCCCGAAGCTGGTCCACTGGTTCGCCGGGTACGAGCTGGTCTCCACCTACCTCTCCCCGCACCCGGGCTCCAAGTGGGCCAAGGGTCCCGACGCCCTGGACACGTCGCAGCCGCCGCGGAAACTCGTCGATGACGTGCTTCCGGACGAGTTTCCGCTGAGCATGTTCTATGAGGCCCTGTCCAAGAAGCTGAAGAACGTGATCGCCTCGACCAAGGGCATCACGGCGGACAGCGCCGAGCGGATCGCCGCGTGAGCGATCGGCGTACCGGGAACACTGCTCAGGAGGCGAAGATCATGGGGAACGGGGCGCTCAGCGGTGCGGTGATCGCGGTGGCCGGAGCGGGCGGGCCCGCCGGCCGGGCCGCACTGCTCAGGCTGGCCGAGGCGGGAGCGACGGTCATCGGGTCGGACAACGACCCGGAGCGGCTGGCGGAGGCGGTGGACGCGGCGAGCTTCGCGTCCGGCGGCGCCACCGTCACCGGGGACACGGTCGATCTGCTGGACCTGGGGGCGACCCGCGACTGGGCCACCCGCATCGAGAAGGACTTCGGCCGCGTCGACGGCCTGGTCCACCTCGTCGGCGGCTGGCGCGGCAGCGAGACCTTCACCCGGACCAGCCTCGACGACTGGGACTTCCTGGAGATGCTGCTGGTCCGCACGGTGCAGCACACCTCCCTCGCGTTCCACGAGGCGTTGCAGCGCAGCGACCGCGGCCGGTACGTGCTGATCAGCGCCGCCGGGGCCAGCAAGCCCACCGCCGGCAACGCCGCCTACGCGGCCGGCAAGGCGGCGGCCGAGGCGTGGACGCTGGCCATGGCGGACTACTTCCGCAAGGCCGGGGGCGCCGAGGGACCGACGTCGGCTGCCGCGATCCTGGTGGTGAAGGCGCTGGTCCACGACGCGATGCGCGCCGACCGGCCCAACGCGAAGTTCGCGGGCTTCACCGACGTCAAGGACCTTGCCGAGGCCATCACCGAGGTCTGGGAGAAGCCCGCCGCCGAAGTGAACGGAAACCGTCTGTGGCTCACCGAGAAGCCGTGAACCCGCCGAAGACCGACGCCCGTCGTCATCACGACCCCGAGGTCCGCGGTTTCGCCAGCGACAACTACGCCGGGGCCCACCCGGAGGTGCTCGCCGCCCTGGCCCTGGCCAACGGCGGGCACCAGGTCGCGTACGGCGAGGACGCCTACACCGAGAACCTCCAGCAGGTGGTCCGCAGCCACTTCGGGCCCACGGCCGAGGCGTTCCCGGTCTTCAACGGCACCGGCGCGAACGTCGTCGCGCTCCAGGCGGTCACCGACCGCTGGGGCGCGGTGATCTGCGCGGAGAGCGCGCACATCAACGTCGACGAGTGCGGGGCCCCGGAGCGGGTCGGCGGCCTGAAGCTGCTGACCGTCCCGGCGCCCGACGGCAAGCTCACGCCCGAGCTGATCGACCGGCAGGCGTACGGCTGGGACGACGAGCACCGGGCGATGCCGCAGGTGGTCTCCATCGCCCAGGCCACCGAGCTCGGCACGGTCTACACGCCGGACGAGATCCGGGCCATCTGCGAGCACGCCCACGCGCACGGCATGAAGGTGCACCTGGACGGCTCCCGGCTGGCCAACGCGGCCGCCACCCTGAACGTCCCGATGCGGACGCTGACCAACGCCGCCGGCGTCGACATCCTCTCGCTGGGCGGCACGAAGAACGGCGCCCTGTTCGGTGAGGCCGTCGTGGTCGTCAACCAGGACGCCGTCAGCCACATGAAGCACCTGCGCAAGCTGTCCATGCAGCTCGCCTCCAAGATGCGCTTCGTGTCGGTGCAACTGGAGGCCCTGCTCGCCCGGGACCTGTGGCTGCGCAACGCCGGGCACGCCAACGAGATGGCCCAGCGCCTCGCCGAGGGCGTGCGGTCCGTGCACGGGGTGGAGATCCTCTACCCGGTGCAGGCCAACGCGGTCTTCGCGCGCCTCCCGCACGACGTGAGCGAGCGCCTCCAGAAGCGATTCCGGTTCTACTTCTGGGACGAGGCCGCGGGCGACGTCCGCTGGATGTGCGCCTACGACACGACCGAGGACGACGTGGACGCGTTCCTGGCGGCGCTGAAGGAGGAGATGGCCCGCTAGTGGATGCATATGTATGCGGCAGAGCGTAAATTGATTGACGAGGGGGCGATCTCTTCTTACGCTCTGCCGTCATGCAGTTGATCCAGCAGACGCCCGACCTGTCCGCCTACCTGGCCGCGGACGAGGTGATCGACCACCACCATCCGCTCGTGCGGGATACGGCGGCGAGGCTTGCCGACGGGGCGGCCGATTCGTATGACTATGCACGGGCGGCCTTCGAGTTCGTCCGCGATGCCATCCCGCACTCGCAGGACTCCGGTGATCTCCGCGTCACCTGGCGCGCCTCCGACGTCCTGGAGCAGCGCACCGGCATCTGCTACGCCAAGGCCCACGCGCTGGCAGCCCTGCTCCGGGCCGAGGACATTCCCACCGCGCTGTGCTACCAGAAGTTCGACGTGGTGCACGGGCTGGTCGCCGTGCGGTTCAACGGCGCGTGGCACCGGCAGGACCCCCGGGGCAACAAGCCCGGTGTCGACGCCCGGTTCTGTCTGGATGGCGAGCGGCTGGCCTTCGTGCCCGACTTTGCGTCCAATGAACTGGACTACCCGGTCTTGTATGCTGCACCACATCCGGTCGTGCTCGACGCGCTCACGGCGGCGCGCGACCGGCCGCACCTGTGGCAGACGCTCCCCACCGCACTCTGAGGCAAGGCGACCATGACGCTCACCCTGACCGTGTCCGACGACGTACGCGCACTCGCCCCCGGTTTCACACACGTCGCGATCGAGGCGCACGGCCTGGTCAACGGCCCGAGCAATGAGGCCGGTTCGGCCCTGCTGGACGACGCGGCGCGCAGGCTCGCCGTACGACTGGGCGGCCGCGCCCCGCACGAGGACCCGCACATGGCCGCATGGCGCGAGACCTACACGGCGTTCGGCTCCAAGCCGTCCCGCACCCGCAACTCCGCGGAGGCGCTGGCCAAGCGGGCCCTCTCGGGCGCCGGGCTGCCCCGCATCAACCTGCTGGTCGACCTCTACAACGCCGTCTCCGTCGCCCATCTGATCCCCGTCGGCGGCGAGGACATCGACCGCATCGAGGGTGGCATGCGGCTGATCCGCGCCACGGGGGAGGAGGACTTCGTGACTGTCGCCGGGGGCGAGGAGACCGTCGAGCACCCCGACGCGGGCGAAGTCGTGTGGCGCGACGACGCGGGCGTGACCTGCCGCCGCTGGAACTGGCGCCAGGGCCCGCGCACCCGGCTCACCGAGCGGACGACGTCCGGCATCTTCCTGCTGGAGAGCCTGGCGCCGATGCCGGTCGCCGAGG
This sequence comes from Streptomyces sp. NPDC029044, assembly GCF_040637495.1. Classification (NCBI taxonomy): domain Bacteria; kingdom Bacillati; phylum Actinomycetota; class Actinomycetes; order Kitasatosporales; family Streptomycetaceae; genus Streptomyces; species Streptomyces sp. NPDC029044. Next base: position 46,391 of record NZ_JBEZWN010000008.1, on the reverse strand, counting down.
TGACGGCGGCCGCCGCGGAACTCGCCGAGCTGCTGGCGAAGTTCAGCCCGGGAGCGGACATCGCCGTCCGCGCTCCGGAGTCCTCCGCCTGAGCCCCGGGCCGGGCGTACGTCAGTGCGCCTCGGCCGCCCGCACCTGCTCCGGCGTCGGGGCCGTGCCGCCGAGGTGGGCCGGCATCCACCAGGTGTCGTCCGGACCCTTCGGGCGGACGGGGTAGGCGCGCTGGGCGGCCTCCAGGAGCTCCTGGACGCGCTCCCGCAGCTGACGCGTGATGGCACCCGCGTACTTGTCGCGGGACGCCTCGATCGCCTCGCCCACCCGGATGGTGATGGGGATGTGGCTGCGCTTGAAGTTGCGCGGCTGGCCCTTCGTCCACAGCCGCTGCGTGCCCCACACCGCCATCGGGATCAGCGGGACACCGGCCTCCTGGGCCAGGCGCGCGGCGCCCGACTTGAAGCTCTTCAGCGTGAACGACTGCGAGATCGTCGCCTCCGGGAAGACCCCGACGATCTCGCCCGACCGCAGCGAGTCCAGGGCGTGCGCGTAGGCCGCCTCGCCCTGCTTGCGGTCCACGGGGATGTGCTTCATCCCGCGCATCAGCGGACCCGAGATGCGGTGCCGGAAGACGGACTCCTTCGCCATGAAACGTACGAGACGTTTCTGCGGCAGCGCCGCCAGGCCGTCGAAGACGAAGTCCAGGTAGCTGATGTGATTGCTCACCAGCACGGCGCCGCCCGAGCGCGGGATGTTCTCCGAACCCTGGAGGTCGATCTTGAGGTCCCACACCTTGAACAGCGTGCGGGCGAAACCGACGACGGGACGGTAGACGAGCTCTGCCATGGGCGGGCCGGACCCTTCCTGCTCTGCCTGGGAAGGGATTCCCAGTGGAAAGTTACGCAGCCGTAGGTTTACGGCTTGTCGCAGATCGTGCCCGAAGAACGGCCGGGTAGCCAGTCCTCGTGCCCGTCGACGGCGAGATTCTCGTCACGTCGCCCGCCGCTTCCCACCTCGTGCTTTTGCGCGCCCATTACTCCGCGCGCACCGCCGCCCGCCGCGCGAGCAGGTACAACTCGCAGCCCAGGCAGTACCCGAACGCAGCATTGAGGAAGGCGGCGGCGAGCGCGGCACCGGTCGCCGCGAGTCCCAGCCAGCCGGGACCCAAGGTGTAGCCGACCAGCCCCAGCCCGGCGAAAATCAGCCCCACCACCTGGGCGAAACGCGGCGGTTCGGGCGCTTCGAACTCCGTGGGCGGCCCCAGGCGCGGCCGGACGGCCTTGGCGAACAGCAGGCCGTACGGGGAGCGTCCGGCCCCGCCCGCCGCGCCGAGCAGGAACGCCAGCGTCTGCCAGGCCAGCAGCCAGGTGCTCCCGGTGACCAGAACGACCGCCAGGACGGCGGCCGTGACGGCCGCGCCGAAGCGCGGCCCCCTCACATCGATGTCCATGGGAATCAAGCATTCCGCACAGAGGCCCGGTGGCGGGGCCGGGAATCTTTGCGGTCTCGTGAACGCTTGCAGCAGGTGATGACCGGACTGGTGGTGTGCGTGGCGGTGCTCGCGGCGGCGAGCGCCTACGGAGTGCTGCTGCGGCGGCGGAGCGGGAGAGTGCGGGTGCGCGGGCGGGACGACGGCAAGCGGCTCGATGCGTCGGACCTGGGGGTGGGCCTCGGCGAGCGGGCCACGCTGGTGCAGTTCTCCAGCGCGTTCTGCGCGCCCTGCCGGGCGACCCGGCGGGTCCTCGGCGAGGTCGCCGGCCTGGTCCCGGGCGTGACCCACGTCGAGATCGACGCCGAGGCCCACCTCGACCTCGTACGGCGGCTGGGCATCCTCAAGACCCCGACCGTGCTGGTGCTGGACGCCGACGGCCGGGTGGTGCGGCGGGCCACCGGGCAGCCGCGCAAGGCGGATGTGATCGCCGCGCTGGGGGAGGCGGTGTGACCGGCGTGACGCCGTCCGTGAGTCATCTCGCACATCACGGAACGAACTTGACTGCGCGTACCAGTTATCGTCAGCCTGACCCCATGCCTGCGGACCTCCTCGCCACGCCCGACCTCCTGCGCTCGGTCTTCCGGCGGCACGCGGCGGGAGTCGCCGTCGTCACCGCTCGTGGCGAGGCCGGTCCGGTGGGCTTCACCGCGACCTCCCTGACGTCCGTCTCGGCCGAGCCGCCCCTGCTGTCGTTCGGAGTCGGCACCGGCGCCTCCAGCTGGCCCGCGATCGCGGCGGCGGACCACGTCGGTGTCCACATCCTCGGTGAGCACCAGCAGGAGCTGGCCGCCACCTTCGCGCGCAGCGGCGCCGACCGCTTCGGCCCGCCCACCGCCTGGCGGGAAGGGCCCGGGGGCGTTCCCCTCCTGGACGGTGTGCTCGCCTGGCTGGTGGGCCGGGTCGTCGCGCGCGTGCCTGCCGGGGACCACCGGATCGTGCTCGCCGAGGTCGTGCACGGCGACCCCACGGGCACCGGCCGTCCGCTCCTCTACCACCAGGGACGTTTCCGGCGTCTGGGCGACTGAGCGGGGGCGCCCCCCGGGCTGCGTGACCGTCGAGTTCCGGTTACGCTGCGTTGCGAAGGTCACAGTTCAAAGCGCTTGCTTAGCGGGAATGAACTGGGTGTACTGACGAGTAATATTTCGCTCGGGGCGTGGGTTCGCCCCGACCGGGATCGGACGCTAGAGGCGCCTATGCTGCCTGCAAGTAGGCAGCATGGAAATGACGATGCAGTAGGAGAGCCGGCGTGAGCTTGAGGATCGTTGTCACTGTGAAGTACGTGCCCGACGCCACTGGCGACCGGCACTTCGCCGATGACCTGACCGTCGACCGGGACGACGTGGACGGTCTGCTCTCCGAGCTCGACGAGTACGCGGTCGAGCAGGCGCTGCAGATCTCCGAGAACTCCGACGACGACGTGGAGATCACCGTCCTGACGGTGGGCCCCGAGGACGCCAAGGACGCCCTGCGCAAGGCGCTGTCCATGGGCGCGGACAAGGCGATCCACGTCGAGGACGACGACATCCACGGCACCGACGCCATCGGCACCTCCCTGGTCCTGGCCAAGGCGATCGAGAAGGCCGGCTACGACCTCGTCATCTCCGGCATGGCCTCCACCGACGGCACCATGGGCGTCGTGCCCGCGCTGCTCGCCGAGCGCCTGGGCGTCCCGCAGGTCACCCTGCTCTCCGAGGTCTCCGTCGAGGACGGCACGGTCAAGGGCCGCCGCGACGGCGACGCCGCCTCCGAGAACCTTGAGGCCTCCCTCCCGGCGGTCGTGTCGGTGACCGACCAGTCGGGCGAGGCCCGTTACCCGTCCTTCAAGGGCATCATGGCCGCCAAGAAGAAGCCGGTGGAGTCCTGGGACCTGTCCGACCTCGACATCGACGCCGAGGAGGTCGGCCTGGAGGGCGCCTACACCACGGTCGACGGCGCTGCCGAGCGTCCCGCCCGCACCGCGGGCACGATCGTCAAGGACGAGGGCGAGGGCGGCAAGCAGCTCGCTGAGTTCCTCGCGGGCCAGAAGTTCATCTGAGCCCCTTCGCTGACCGCCCCTCATCTTTCGCAAGCAGGAGAGAAGAAGTCCCATGGCTGAAGTTCTCGTCTACGTCGACCACGTGGACGGTGCCGTCCGCAAGCCCACCCTGGAGCTGCTGACCCTGGCCCGCCGCATCGGCGAGCCGGTGGCCGTCGCGCTGGGCAACGGCGCCGGCGACACCGCCGCCGCCCTCGCCGAGCACGGCGCGGTCAAGGTCCTCACGCACGAGGCCGCCGAGTACGCCGACTACCTGGTCGTACCGAAGGTCGACGCGCTCCAGGCCGCGCACGAGGCCGTGTCCCCGGCCGCCGTGCTGGTGCCGTCCTCCGCCGAGGGCAAGGAGATCGCCGCCCGTCTGGCGCTGCGTCTGGGCTCCGGCATCATCACCGACGCCGTCGACCTGGAGGCCGGTGACGAGGGCCCGGTGGCCACGCAGTCGGTGTTCGCCGCGTCCTTCACCACCAAGTCCCGTGTCTCCAAGGGCACCCCGGTCATCACGGTCAAGCCCAACAGCGCCGCCGTCGAGGCCGCCCCGGCCGCCGGTGCGGTCGAGGCCCTGTCGGTGACCTTCTCCGCGCAGGCCACCGGCACCAAGGTCACCGGCCGTACGCCGCGTGAGTCGACGGGCCGTCCGGAGCTGACCGAGGCCGCGATCGTGGTCTCCGGTGGCCGTGGCGTCAACGGCGCGGAGAACTTCGCGATCATCGAGGCGCTCGCCGACTCGCTCGGCGCGGCGGTCGGTGCCTCGCGTGCCGCGGTGGACGCCGGCTGGTACCCGCACACCAACCAGGTCGGCCAGACCGGCAAGTCCGTCTCGCCGCAGCTGTACATCGCCAACGGCATCTCCGGCGCGATCCAGCACCGTGCCGGTATGCAGACCTCGAAGACGATCGTGGCGGTCAACAAGGACGCCGAGGCCCCGATCTTCGACCTCGTCGACTACGGCGTCGTCGGCGACCTCTTCGACGTCGTCCCGGCGCTGACCGAGGAGATCAAGACCCGCAAGGGCTGATCGGCCCCCGGCTGTGAGAGGCCCCCGTGACCGTCGCGCGGTCCCGGGGGCCTCTTCTCATCCCAGGGTCATCGAGGCCTGCACCGGCAGATGGTCGCTCGGATACGTCCCGCCCATGCTGAGGGTGTTCATCCCGGCCCGGTGCGTGGTCACCCCGGGTGTGGTGAGGATCCAGTCGATGCGCCGCCCGCCGGGCTTGAGCTCCCGGTAGCCGTGGTGCGTCCCGTACGCCGGGCCCCGCGAGGCCGCCGCGTCCCAGGCGTCCACCAGTCCGATGTCCAGCATGAGGTCGTACACCCGGTTGTCGTGGGCGGCCGCGTTGAAGTCGCCGGTGACGATGACCGGTGACGACCGGTCCCACCCGGCGATCGTCTCGCCGATGAGCTCCGCAGAGCGTTCCCGGGCGTACTGGCTGACGCTGTCCAGGTGGGTGTTGAGGACGTAGAACTCCCGCCCCCCGGCGGCGCGATCGGCGAAACGGACCCAGGTCACCATGCGCAGCCAGTCCGCGCCCCAGGTGTTCGAGGCGATCGTGTACGGGGTGTCGGACAGCCAGAAGTGATCGAACTCGATCGGGTCGAGTCGGCGCGTGTCGTAGAAGACCGCCATGAACTCGTCCTTGCTGCCGCCCCCGCGTCCGGTGCCGATCCAGTCGTGATGCCCGCCGAGATCCTTCTCGATCGCGCGCACCTGCCGGTAGAGCCCCTCCTGGATGCCGATGACGTGCGGTCGCTCGCGGCGCAGCAGTTCTCGCATCACCGGCCGGCGCACCTCCCAGCGCGGTGTCGTGTCGACGACGGTCCCGAAGCGGACGTTGAACGTCATGACGTTCAGGGCGCCCGGGTGCTCGCCGGCGGAAGCGGGCGGTGTGGGGCCCGCGGTGGTGAGCAGCGGTCCGGCGACGGCGGCCGCCGCCGCTGCCTTGAGCCCGTGGCGGCGCGTCACTCCGACCTCGTTCGTCACGTGGTCTCCCTCCCCTTGCACGTCAGGATGAAGCTTGCCCTCTGAATACGGAAGATGAGGGCGGGTCGGCAGTGATCATGGGGGAAGGATGGGAATCCGACCGCACGACGGTGTTGACCAGGGCGAAGGTCGGCCGATAACTTCGCTCTACGGATTGTTGATTCCGTACAGCGGAAAACAGGAGGGTCTCGGAATGGGTCAGGGCCAGCAGGAGAAGGTGGCGACCAGCCTCGCGGGTGCCGTCAGCGAGGAGATCAGCGCCTCCCTCGCGCCGGTCGACGCGGAGCTGGAGCGCCGCTACCCCGGGGACCCCGGCACCCGCCAGCCCGTCCACACCGTCTACGTGCCCGGCGACGCCTTCGCCGCCGACACCGTCCGCTCCTGGGGCGACCGTGCCCTCGCGGCCCTCGACGAACACGCCCCCGACGCCGCGTCCTTCGCCGCCGTCCTCGGCCTCACCGACGAACTCGCCGGGCCCGTGTACGCGCGCGTACGCGCCAAGCTGGAACGCGAGCCGATCGAGGACCTGCGCGTCGACTTCGAGGACGGCTACGGCAACCGCCCCGACGCCGAGGAGGACGAGGCCGCCGCCCGCGCCGCGCGGATCGTCGCCGAGGCCTACGCGGAAGGCACCGCCGCCCCGTACATGGGCATCCGCATGAAGTGCATGGAAGCGCCCGTCCGCGCCCGGGGCATCCGCACCCTCGACATCTTCCTCACCGGCCTCATGGAGGCCGGCGGCCTGCCCGGCGGGCTCGTGCTCACCCTGCCCAAGGTCACGTACGCCGAGCAGGTCACCGCCATGGCGCGGCTGCTGGACGCCTTCGAGAAGACCCACGGCCTCGAACCGGGCCGGATCGGCTTCGAGATCCAGATCGAGACCAGCCAGTCCATCCTCGCCGCCGACGGCACCGCCACCGTCGCCCGCATGATCCAGGCCGCCGAGGGCCGGGCGACCGGCCTGCACTACGGCACCTTCGACTACAGCGCCTGCCTCGGCGTCTCCGCCGCCCACCAGGCCGGCGACCACCCCGCCGCCGACCACGCCAAGGCCGTCATGCAGGTCGCGGCGGCCGGCACCGGCGTACGCGTCTCGGACGGCTCGACGAACGTGCTGCCGGTCGGCCCGAGGGCCAAGGTCCACGACGCCTGGCGCCTGCACTACGGTCTCACCCGACGTGCCCTGGCCCGCGCCTACTACCAGGGCTGGGACATGCACCCCGGCCACATCCCCACCCGCTACGCGGCCGTCTTCGCCTTCTACCGCGAGGGCTTCGAGCAGGCCGCCGCCCGTCTGTCCCGCTACGCCAACCGCACCGGCGGCGACGTCATGGACGAACCCGCCACCGCCAAGGCCCTCAGCGGCTACCTGCTGCGCGGCCTGGACTGCGGCGCCCTGGACAACGGAGAGGTCGCCCGCCTGGCCGGCCTGACCCGGGCGGACCTGGAGTCCTTCGCGGCGCCCCGGCGCGGCGACCTGACGGCATCCGCCTGACGCCGTCCGCACGGGCGGGCCGGCCGGCGCGTACCGGGCCTGTCACAGCCGTCACCGGCGCCCGTCGCGGTCACCGCCGCCCCGTAGTCTGTACGCCACGCACCGGCGGTGTCCGCCGTCGGCGCAACCGGGCGGGGTCACGGGAACGGGGCAGCGGTGTCAACGGGGGAGCACGGGCAGGCGGACGGGGCCGGACGGCTGCTGGCCGGCCGTTATCGCGTCACGGCGGCGCTGGGGCGCGGTGGCATGGGCGTCGTCTGGAAGGCCGTCGACGAGGTCCTCGGCCGTGAGGTCGCGGTCAAGGAGCTGCGCACCTACACCGACGCGGCCGCTCCCGAACTGGCCGATCTCCAGCTGCGGATGCGGCGCGAGGCGCGTGCGGCGGCCCGGGTGCGCCACCCCGGCGTCATCTCGGTGCACGACATCGCCCAGGTCGACGGTCGCCCGATCATCGTCATGGAACTGGTCGACGGGCCGTCCCTGGACGACGTCCTGCGCGAGCGCGGCACGCTGGACCCTGGCGAGGTCGCCGGCATCGGCGCGAAGGTCATGGACGCGCTGGCCGCAGCCCACCGCGCGGGCGTCCTGCACCGGGACGTGAAGCCGGGCAACATCCTGCTCGACCGCACGGGCCGGGTCGTCCTCACCGACTTCGGCATCGCCACGATGGACGACCCCGGGGACGGCTCGGCCACACACCTCACCCGCAGCGGCGAGCTCGTCGGCTCCCTCGACTACCTCGCCCCCGAGCGCGCGCAGGGCGCCGACCCCGGCCCCGCCTCCGACATCTGGGCCCTGGGCGCCACGCTGTACGCGGCCGTCGAGGGCTCCTCGCCCTTCCGTCGCACGTCCACCTTCTCCACGCTCACCGCGATCGTCACCGAGCCGCTGCCGGAGCCCCGCCGGGCCGGTGCCCTCGCGCCCGTCCTCCAGCGGCTGATGGACAAACGCCCCGAGTCCCGCCCGGAGGCCGACCAGGCCCGCGAACTGCTCCAGGCGGTCGCCGACGCGGGCGGCGCGGACACACCTACCTCTGCTCTGCGACGCCCCGCCGCCCCACCCTCGCACGCCGAGACGGAGCGCAGCGTTCCGTCGGTACCGCCCGGGTTCGGACCCGCGCAGTACAGCGTCGCCGGACCTCACGAGGGCACGCACACGCCGGACTCCGGCACAGCAGCCGAGTTCGGAGCGGCGGGAGCGGCGGGGACGGCGGGAATGGCGGAGGCGGCGGGAGCGGCGGGGGCCGCCGGTCCGGAGCCGACCGGCCCTGGCGGTCCGGGGCCCGCCGGGCCTGGCGGTCCGGGGCCGACCGGGCCTGGCGGTCCGGGGCCCACCGGACCCGGTCACGCGATGCCGCAAGGCCACCCGACACCGCAAAGCCACCCGGCACCGCAAAGCCACCCGGCACCGGAAAGCCACCCGATACCGCAAGCCACCGCCCCGCAGGGCCCGGGCGGCGCCGCTCCATACGGCATGGGTCCGGTCGATCCCGGCGTCACCGCCCCCGGTGCCTCCGCAGCCACCGCCCCTGCGGGCGCCGACCGCACCGCGCCCCGGCGCAAGGCACGCGTGCTGCTCGCCGTCGCGGCCGTCACCGTCGTGCTCGCCGCCGCCGGGACCACGGTCGCGCTCCTCGACGACTCGGGTGACTCGGGTGCATCGGGCGGCAAGGACACCGCCGCACGGACCGGCACCGCCGGTGCCGCCGGGCCCTCCGAGCCCGGCGGCGCGGACGACGGCTCGAACGCCCCGAGGCCCACCGGTGACGACAAGGGCACGGACCCGTCCGGGCGGCCCGGCGACACGAAGGACCCGGGGCCCACCGGCCGGGCGACCGCCCCCGCCCCCGCCCCCGTCAAGCCCACCAGCGGGGCCACCGGCGGAGAGACCCCGGACGGCCCCGCCTCCGACGGCCCGACCACCCCGGCACCGGTCTGCCACCCCATCGGAGGCGGCAAGTACAACTGCACGGTCTGGAAGACCGCGGACTCCTACACTGCCTCCGGCACCAAGGTCGGCATCCTCAAGGCGGGCACCAACTACTTCTACTGCCAGCAGAACCTGGGCCGCCGCGAGACGTCCGGGGAGTGGACCAACATCTGGTGGGCGAAGACCGACGACGACAGCGGCAACACGAACGTCTGGTTCAGCGACGTCTACATCAAGGGCGGTGACAACGACGCGCCGGTCCCCGGGCTCCCGCTCTGCTGAGCCCGTGCCGAGGCGGCCACGTACCGTTCGAGACCGGAGGCCGTCACCAGCTTCTCCTCGATGAACAGCCGCGTCCCCCGCTCGCACAGCCGCCGGTCCCCGCGGGCCCGCGCGCAGAACTCCTCGGGCACGACACCGAACAGCTCCCGCAGCCGAGGCAGCCCGACGAGGAGTTCGGTCAGCAGCTCCCGCTCACCCGGGTGCGTGCGCGGCGTGCCCGTACCGTCGTGGAGGACGCCGTGCCGGTTGACGTAGGCGTACGCCCCAGGCAGGTGAGTGCCGTCCGCGAGGGCGATCCGGACGTCCGGCGACGGCAGCCAGGCCCGGTCGAAGTTGCCGCCCGGCACCGGCGCGCCCTCGCTCGCGTCGATCACCGCGAGCTGCTCGGCGTCGAGCCACAGGACGAACAGCTCCCGCACGGTGTCCGGGGCGCCGACCGGCGAGGCCGACACGTATCCCATGCGGCTCACGTGCGCCGAGACGCCGGCGTCGATGCCCGTCACCATGGCCTTGACCATCGGCAGCGGCGTTCCGATCCCGTACTCCGTCATCTTGTGCCGGAGCTGGCCCGGGCAGCCGTTGGATCCGATGGCGATGACCGGCGTGCGGTCCTCGTACACCAGCCGCTCCAGCGGCAGGAAGCGGTTCCCGACGAGGAGTCCGGACTCCGCGGGCCACGCGCCCGGATACAGCAACGGGTGCTCGCGAGGCGCCTCGTGCAGGCCCAGGGCTCGCAGCGTGCGATCGGTGGCGTCGTCCATCGGCCGCTCAGTCCGCCGGGGGGATCTCGCCCGAGCCGCGGGTGATCAGCCGGGTCGGCAGCTCGATGTGCTCGGGGGTGACGAGGGTGCCGTCCAGCTGCCGGAAGAGACGTTCCGCCGCGGTGCGGCCGATGTCCGCCGCGTCCTGGGCGACGACCGTGACGCCCGGCTGAAGCAGGTCGGCGAGTTCGATGTCGTCGAAGCCGACCAGGGCGACACGGCGAGCCTGCTCGGCGAGCACGCGGATCACGGTGACCGTCACCCGGTTGTTGCCGGCGAAGATCGCCGTCACCGGGTCGGGACCGGTCAGCATGTCCTCGGCCGCCCGGCGCACCCGCTCGGGGCCGGTGACGCCGAGGGACATCCAGGAGCCCGCCACCGGTATGCCCGCGTCCTCCATCGCGGCCCGGTAGCCGCGAAGCCGCTCGGCTGCGGTGTGGATGCGGGGCATGTCGCCGATGAAGCCGATCCGGCGGTGCCCCTGCGCGATGAGGTGGGCGACGCCGCCGCGGGCGCCGCCGTAGTTGTCCGACAGGACGACGTCGGCGTCGATGTGCCCGGCGGGCCGGTCCACGAACACCGTGGCGACACCCGCCTTGAGTTCGGGCTCCAGGTACCGGTGGTCGTCCCCGGCCGGGATCACCACCAGCCCGTCCACCCGCCGCGCGCACAGGGCCAGCACCAGCTCCTGCTCGCGCTCGGGGTCCTCCGCGCTGGAGCCGTTGATCAGCAGGGCGCCGTGCGCGCGGGCCACCTCCTCGACCGACCGGCTCAGCGGTCCGTAGAACGGGTCCGCGAGGTCTTCCAGGACCAGGCCGATGCTCGCCGTGCGGCCCTTGCGCAGCACCCGCGCGCTGTCGTTGCGGCGGAAACCGAGGGCGTCGATCGCCTCCTGGACCCGCCGCTCCGTCTCCGGGGTGACCCCCGGTTCCCCGTTCACGACGCGGGAGACCGTCTTGAGGCCCACTCCGGCGCGGGCCGCTACGTCCTTCATGGTCGGCCGGGTGCCGTAGCGCGCTGCGGATCGGAGGGGGTTGGGGGCCACGGTGTCCAGTCCTGTCCTGTCGTCCACGGGGGTGCGTCGATCCTGGGTTTGTATGAGGATGTGGCGTCGAGCATAGAGCCTGGACAACGTTGTCAGGCTCGGGGGAGACTGTCCACCGCAATCTCCGGACCCGCGCACCCTCGCGGGACCGGTCCGCTGCTTGCCCTGCTTGATGGCTGTTCTCGGCGTTTTTCTCATGCCCGACGGGGAGATCCGACTCTGATGCACACCGACCTCGTGGCCGCGCTCGACATCGGCGGCACCAAGATCGCCGGCGCTCTGGTGGACGGCCATGGCCGGATCCTGGTCCGCGCCCAGCGGCCGACGCCCGCCCGGGAGGACGGCGACACCGTGATGCGGGCCGTGGAGGGGGTGCTCGGCGAACTCACCGCGTCGCCGCCGTGGGGGCGTGTCACGGCGGTCGGGATCGGCAGCGCCGGGCCCGTGGACGCCTCCGCGGGGACGGTGAGCCCGGTGAACGTGCCCGGCTGGCGCGACTTCCCGCTCGTCGCCCGGGTGCGGGCCGCCGCGGGACACCTGCCCGTCGAACTGATCGGCGACGGCGTGGCGATCACGGCGGCCGAGCACTGGCAGGGTGCCGCCCGCGGGCACGCCAACGCGCTGTGCATGGTCGTCTCCACGGGTGTCGGCGGCGGCCTCGTGCTCGGAGGGCGGCTGCATCCCGGACCCACCGGCAACGCGGGCCACATCGGCCACATCAGTGTGGATCTCGACGGCGATCTGTGCCCGTGTGGTTCGCACGGCTGCGTGGAGCGCTTGGCGAGCGGTCCCAACATCGCCCGGCGCGCCCTGGAGAACGGCTGGCGGCCCGGCCCCGACGGGGACACCTCGGCCGCCGCGGTGGCAGCGGCCGCCCGCTGCGGCGACCCGGTCGCCGTCGCCTCCTTCGAGCGGGCCGCCCAGGCCCTGGCCGCCGGGATCGCCGCCACCGCGACGCTCGTGGAGATCGACATCGCCGTGATCGGCGGGGGAGTGGGCAAGGCGGGCGACGTCCTCTTCGAGCCCCTGCGCAAGGCGCTGAGCGCCTACGCGACGCTGTCCTTCGTCCGAAACCTGACGGTGGCACCGGCACAGATGGGCACCGACGCCGGGCTGGTGGGCGCGGCGGCGGCAGCACTGGCGAAGCGGACGGACGCGGCGGCGGCCGGCGTGTGAGACCGGGTCCGGCGGAGCGGGCAGGAACGTTCAGCCTGGGGGGGGGCGTGAAGTGGGCCGGTGTGAGGGCCGACCGTGACTCCGAGGTGATACGGGTCGGTGCGGGGACGAGGGTGACTCCGAGGTGATACGGGCCGGCTCCTGCGGGAGCAAGGGTGACTCCGGGGTGATACGGACCAATCCGTTCCGGATCGCCGGAAATCAACCGCACGTGCGTGCGATGTGGCACGATCGCGCTTGTGAGCAGCAGACCCGCCTCGGCACAGCACCTGCGTGACCTCGCCCGACTGCGCCGTGTCAAAGACCGGATCGACCGGGAGTACGCGAAGCCGCTGGACGTCGAGGCGCTCGCCCGGGGCGTGCACATGTCGGCGGGGCACCTGAGCCGCGAGTTCCGCCAGGCGTACGGGGAGTCGCCGTACAGCTACCTCATGACCCGGCGCATCGAGCGCGCCATGGCGCTGCTGCGCCGGGGCGACCTCAGCGTCACCGAGGTGTGCTTCGAGGTCGGCTGCGCATCACTGGGCACCTTCAGCACCCGTTTCGCCGAGCTGGTCGGCATGCCGCCCAGTGCCTACCGGCGCGAGGCGGCGCGCGCGACGGCCGGCATTCCGTCGTGCGTGGCGAAACAGGTGACCAGACCGATCAGGAATCGAGAAGCGCCCGCCGCGAGCCGAAACTAGCGTGATGGCCATGGACCTCCACATTCACGCCAGCTTCCTCCCGCACGACGACCCGGACGCCGCCCTGGCGTTCTACCGCGACACGCTCGGCTTCGAAGTCAGGAACGACGTCGGATACGAGGGCATGCGCTGGATCACCGTCGGCCCCGTCGGCCAGCCCGGCACGAACATCGTGCTGCACCCGCCGGCCGCCGACCCCGGCATCACCGACGACGAGCGCCGCACCATCACCGAGATGATGGCCAAGGGCACCTACGCCAGCATCGTCCTGGCCACCACCGATGTCGACGGCACCTTCGAGCGGGTGCAGGCGGGCGACGCCGAGGTGGTCCAGGAGCCCGTGGACCAGCCCTACGGCGTCCGCGACTGCGCCTTCCGCGACCCCGCGGGCAACATGGTCCGCATCCAGCAGCTGAAGGCGCCGTAACAGCCCCCGCACCGCACCTCCCCCGCGCCGCCCCTCGGAAGCGGCGCGGGGGAACGAGACCGCCCGAACGCGGCAGCGCCGCCCGGCAGATGGAGACACCATGAGCAAGGCCACGACGACGGACAGACAGTCGCCCGGGCCGCACGTCGCCGACAGCCATGACGTGATCCGCGTGCACGGCGCGCGCGAGAACAACCTCAGGGACGTCAGCATCGAGATCCCCAAGCGCCGGCTCACGGTGTTCACCGGCGTCTCCGGGTCGGGCAAGAGCTCGCTGGTGTTCGACACGATCGCGGCGGAGTCGCAGCGGCTGATCAACGAGACCTACAGCGCCTTCCTCCAGGGGTTCATGCCGAACCTGGCCCGGCCCGAGGTCGACGTGCTGGACGGGCTGACGACCGCGATCGCCGTCGACCAGCAGCGCATGGGCTCCGATCCCCGCTCCACCGTCGGCACCGCCACCGACGCCAACGCCATGCTGCGGATCCTCTTCAGCCGGCTCGGCACGCCCCACATCGGCCCGCCCGGCGCCTTCTCCTTCAACACCGCCTCGGTCTCGGCGAGCGGCGGCTTCACGGTGGACCGCGGTGCCGACAAGACCAGGACCGAGAAGGTGTCCTTCAGCCGCACCGGCGGCATGTGCACCCACTGCGAGGGCCGGGGCACGGTCTCCGACATCGACCTCACGCAGCTCTACGACGACTCCAAGTCGCTGTCCGAGGACCCGTTCACCATCCCCACCTACACCGGAGACGGCTGGGTGGTACGGGTCATCGCCGAGTCGGGCTTCTTCGACAAGGACAAGCCGATCCGGAACTACACCAAGAAGGAGCGGCACGACTTCCTGTACCGCGAGCCGGTCAAGGTGAAGATCAACGGCGTCAACCTCACCTACGAGGGCCTGATCCCGAAGATCCAGAAGACCTTCCTCTCCAAGGACCGCGAGTCGATGCAGCCGCACATCCGGGCCTTCGTGGACCGGGCGGTCACCTTCACCCGCTGCCCCGAGTGCGACGGCAGCCGGCTCAGCGAGCTGGCCCGCTCCTCGAAGATCGGCAAGGTGAACATCGCCGACGCCTGCGCGATGGAGATCCGTGACCTGGCGGAGTGGGTCCGGGGGCTGGACGAGCCGTCGGTGGCGCCGCTTCTGGCCAAGCTCCAGCACACCCTGGACTCGTTCGTGGAGATCGGCCTCGGCTACCTCTCGCTCGACCGGGCCTCGGGCACGCTCTCCGGCGGCGAGGCGCAGCGCACCAAGATGATCCGCCACCTGGGCTCCTCGCTCACCGACGTCACCTACGTCTTCGACGAGCCGTCCATCGGCCTGCACCCCCATGACATCCAGCGGATGAACAACCTGCTCCTGCGCCTGCGCGACAAGGGCAACACCGTGCTGGTGGTGGAGCACAAGCCGGAGACGATCGCCATCGCCGACCACGTCGTGGACCTCGGTCCCGGTGCCGGAAAGGCGGGCGGCACCGTCTGCTACGAGGGGACCCTGGAGGGGCTGCGCGGCAGCGACACCGTCACCGGCCGCCACCTCGACGACCGGGCCAAGATCAAGGCGACGGTCCGCAAGCCCACCGGCGCACTGGAGGTCCGGGGCGCCTCGGCGAACAACCTGCACGACGTCGACGTCGACATCCCGCTCGGCGTCCTCACCGTCGTGACCGGCGTGGCCGGCTCCGGCAAGAGCTCGCTCGTGCACGGCTCGATGGCCCGGCAGGCCGGGGCCGAGGGCGTGGTGGCGATCGACCAGACCCCGATCCGCGGCTCCCGGCGCAGCAACCCGGCGACGTACACCGGGCTGGCCGACCCGATCCGCAAGGCCTTCGCCAAGGCCAACGGGGTGAAGCCGGCGCTGTTCAGCGCCAACTCCGAGGGCGCCTGCCCCACCTGCAACGGCGCCGGTGTCATCTACACCGATCTGGCGATCATGCAGAGCGTCGCCACGCCCTGCGAGGAGTGCGAGGGCCGGCGGTTCGAGGCGTCGGTGCTGGAGTACCGCCTCGGCGGCCGCGACATCAGCGAGGTGCTGGCGATGCCGGTGACCGAGGCCGAGGAGTTCTTCGGCAGCGGAGAGGCCCGCACCCCGGCAGCGCACCGGATCCTGGAGCGGCTCGCGGACGTCGGGCTCGGCTACCTCACCCTCGGGCAGCCGCTCACCACGCTGTCCGGCGGCGAGCGGCAGCGGCTCAAGCTGGCCACGCACATGGGCGAGAAGGGCGGCGTGTACGTCCTCGACGAGCCGACCACCGGTCTCCATCTGGCGGATGTGGAGCAGCTGCTCGGCCTGCTCGACCGGCTCGTCGACTCAGGCAAGTCGGTCATCGTGATCGAGCACCACCAGGCGGTCATGGCGCACGCCGACTGGATCATCGACCTCGGCCCCGGCGCGGGCCACGACGGCGGCCGGATCGTCTTCGAGGGCACCCCGGCCGACCTCGTCGAGGCCCGCTCCACCCTGACCGGGGAGCACCTGGCGGCCTACGTGGGCGCCTGACCCCGACGGCACGCAGCCGCCGGTGATCCCCGGCAGCGGCCTACATGGGCGCCTGGGCCCGACGGCAGGCAGTCGCCGGTGATCCCCGGCAGCGGCCTACGTGGGCGCCTGGGCCCGACGGCAGGCAGTCGCCGGTGATCCCCGGCAGTGGCCTGCGTGGGCGCCTGGGCCCGACGGCAGGCAGTCGCCGGTGATCCCCGGCAGTGGCCTACGTGGGCGCCTGGGCCCGACGGCAGGCAGCCGCCGGTTGATCCCGGCAGCGGCCTTCGTGGGCGCCTGGGCCCGACGGCACGCAGTCGCCGGTGATCCCCGGCACCGGCGGCCCCGCCCCGTCCAGGCGGCAGCCGCGAAGGCGGCTGAACGGCCCATCCCGGCGCGCGGCCGGTGCCGTCCCCGCGCACGCTGGTGCCATGGCGTCCGACAAGCCCGTCGTGGTCTACCCGCCCGCCGCGGACGGCGGCCGGCGGGTCCGTGTGGACGACCAGTTCCTCGGCATCGCCTACGGGCCGCTCGACGTGGCGGAGTTCCTGCGGCGGGCCGGGATCGAGGACGCGGACGCGGCGTACGTGGCGGCCACAGGGCTGATCGAGTGGCGCGGCGGCGGGCCCGGCACCTGGGGAGCCGGTCCCGACGGCGACTCCGCGTGAGACTCGCTTCGCCCGGTCGCGGGCGGTTGCGTGACCCCGGAGCGGGTCCGGCAGTTGAGTCGGGCATGAAGAAGCGCAGCATGCTCGCCATCGCCTCCCTCGCCACCGGCTTCGTCGTCGCGGCGGTCACCCCGTCCCACGCCCTCGGGGACAGCCTCGGCACCCTGAGCGTCGACGACACCCTCAAGACCATCGACGAGACCGTCGCCAAGGACAGCCTGTCCCTGGACCGGGAGGACGGCACCCAGGCGAAGAAGAAGGGCTGACGAGCCGCACGGCCCCGCGGCCACGGCGCCGGCGCCCCTGTGATGAGGGGGGCGCCGGCGCCGTCGTCATGTGCGCCCTCAACTGCGGCTGGTTTCCGTGGCAGGGTGGAGCGGGCAAGCCTCAGGGGGCCAACAGAAGAGGGGGACCTGTGACCGTCGTCTGGATCAACGGCGCGTTCGGTGCGGGGAAGACCACCACCGCACGGGAACTGATCGAACTGATCCCGAACAGCACGCTCTTCGACCCGGAGGTCGTCGGCGGCGCGCTCGCCCACCTGCTGCCACCCAAACACCTCGCCGAGGCCGGCGACTTCCAGGACCTGCCGATCTGGCGACGGCTGGTGATCGACACGGCGGCCGCGATGCTCGCCGAGCTCGGCGGGACCCTCGTCGTCCCCATGACCCTGCTGCGCCAGGAGTACCGCGACGAGATCTTCGGGGGCCTGGCCGCGCGCAGGATTCCGGTCAGCCACATCCTGCTCGCTCCGGCCGAAACGATACTGCGGGAGCGGATAGCGGGCCGTGAGGTCCCGCGCGACCTGCCCGACGGCGACCTGCGAATACGCCAGTGGTCCTTCGACCACATCGAGCCGTACCGGGCCGCCCTCGCCTCCTGGCTCACCGCCGACGCCCACCCGGTCGACACCAGCGACCTCACGCCGTACGAGACGGCGGTCCGGATCGCCGAGGCCGTCACCGGCGGTTCCGTGCCCGTCTGCGACATCGTGCAGACACCCGAGCCCACCGCGGAGACCGTCGCCTCCGGAGTGCTCCTCTTCGACGAGCAGGACCGGGTGCTGCTCGTCGACCCCACGTACAAGGCCGGCTGGGAGTTCCCCGGCGGCGTCGTCGAACCCGGAGAGGCGCCCGCACGCGCCGGGATGCGCGAGGTCGCCGAGGAGACCGGCATCAGCCTCGACGAGGTGCCGGGCCTGCTCGTCGTCGACTGGGAGCGCCCCGCGCCCCCCGGCTACGGCGGTCTGCGGCTCCTCTTCGACGGCGGCCTCCTCGATTCCGCCGAGGCGGGGCGGCTGCTGCTGCCCGGCCCGGAGCTGCGCGCCTGGCGCTTCGTCACCGAGGAGGAGGCCGCAGAGCTGCTGCCCCCGGTGCGCTACGAGCGGCTGCGCTGGGCCCTGAGGGCACGCGAACGGGGAGCGGCGCTCTACCTGGAGGCCGGTGTGCCGGTCGGCTGACGCCCGGCACACCGCCCCCGCCCTTTACCCGGCACGGGGGATTCCGAGGGAAAAGCAAAAGGAAACAGCGCAGGAGTCACGGCCAATCACTGCCCAAGGAATCTCCCGCAAACCTTCACGCGGCGGGTAATCACATTCCCCGCTCTCGTCAACACTTTTCCATGACCGCAAACAATCCCTTTTCTCGCCCCTGCGTGGCTTGACCGGACTCGCACGCCGTTGCGAAAGTCCGCAGAGTCTCACGGCGGAAACAACGACCGCCACCCAATTTCCTTGCCTCAGGGGCAGATCCGGGATGTCCGTACGATGACCACGCAACACCAGCCGGTCGACACCGGCGGCGGCACCACGCTGCTGACCGAGCCGTCGACGCAGGACTCCAGACCCGGCGGCACGGTTGTCGCCGGCCGCTCACCGGCCCGGATGGCCTGGCGGCGGATCAGGCGGGACAAGGTCACCACGGCCGCCCTGGTGGCCACCCTCCTGTTCATCGCGATCGCGCTCCTCGCGCCGGTGCTCACCGCGCTGACCGGCTGGGGCCCGATCACCCCCGACAACAAGGCGATCAATCCGGACACGGGCAATTTCCCCTACGGATCGCTGGGCGGCATCAGCGCCCAGCACCTGCTCGGCGTCGAACCGGGCACGGGCTACGACCTGTTCGCCCGCATCGTCTACGGCCTGCGCACCTCGCTCTGGGTGGGATTCGCCTCGGCCCTGCTGTCCACCGCGGTCGGTGTGGTGGCCGGGCTCGCCGCCGGCTACTTCGGCGGCTGGGTCGACTCCCTGCTCTCGCGGATCATGGACGTGATGCTGGCCTTCCCGCAGCTGCTGTTCATCATCGCGCTCACCCCGGTGATCCAGAACGCGTTGCAGACCAACAGCCACGGCGGCACCGACGAGAACCTCCGGCTGCTCGTCCTGGTCCTCAACATCGCCGTCTTCGCCTGGGCGTACACCGCACGCCTGGTGCGCGGACAGGTGCTGTCCCTGCGCGAACGCGAGTTCGTCGACGCAGCGCGCCTGATGAGCGCCGGCCGCCGGCACATCCTCTTCCGGCAGCTGCTGCCCAACCTGTGGGCGCCGATCCTCATCTCCTTCGCGCTCGCCGTCCCGCAGAACATCACCACCGAGGCGGCCCTTTCCTACCTGGGCGTCGGCGTCATCCCGCCCAACCCCGACTGGGGCGCCCTGCTGTCGGACGCCTCCCAGTTCTTCCTCCAGGACCCGATGTACCTCTTCGTGCCCGGCGTCCTGCTCCTCGTCCTGGTCCTGGCGCTCAACCTCCTGGGGGACGGCGTCCGGGACGCCCTGGACCCCCGCGCCCGGCGCGGCTGACCCGAGCCACCCCCCCCCCCGAGTATCGGCCCGGCGGCCCCACGAACGGCCGCCGAGCCCGTAGCAAGAAACGGAGTTTCCTCAATGACGCGCAGCACGCGCAGATCGCGCACGGTCGCTCTCACGGCCTCCGCCGTGATGATCGCCCTGGGGGCCACCGCATGCGGAGGGTCCTCCGGCAGCAGCGCCGGCGGCGCCCCCGGCAAGGGCGGCACGCTGACCATCCTCGACAAGGCGGACTTCGACCACCTCGATCCCCAGCGCGTCTACACGACCGAGGGTCAGAGCATGGACCAGGAGATCATCCGCACCCTCACCGGCTGGGACGAGACGGGAGCGACCCCCAAGCTGGTCGGCGACCTGGCCACCGACACCGGAACACCGTCCAAGGGCGCCACGGTCTGGACCTTCCACCTCCGGCACGGCGTCAAGTACCAGGACGGCACCGAGGTCACCGCACCCGACGTCAAGTACGGCGTCGAGCGGTTCTTCTCCTCCGACATCAACGGCGGCCCGCCCTACGCGGCCCAGTGGCTCGTCGGCGGCGCCGACTACAAGGGCCCCTACAAGGGCAAGCAACTGGACTCCATCCAGACGCCGGACAAGTACACCATCGTCTTCCACCTGAACCAGCCGGTGGCCGACTTCAACGAGACGACCACGATGCCCGGCTGGTCGGCGGTGCCCAAGGCCCATGACACCGGCTCGACCTACGACACCCATGTGTGGTCCGACGGCCCGTACATGATCAAGTCGTACACCAAGAACAAGGAACTGGTCCTCGCCAGGAACACCCACTGGTCGCAGTCGACCGACCCGATCCGGCAGCAGAACGTCGACGGGATGGACGTCCGGTTCGGCCAGGACGAGTCGGCCATCGACCAGCAGATCAAGGCCGACGCGGGCACCGCCCAGACGTCGATCCAGCAGTGGCCGATCGCGGGCTCGGACCTGGCCCAGCTGGCCAACGACCCCTCGCTGAAGAGCCGTTACTACAAGATCCCCGCCCCCGGCATCAACTACCTGGCCATCAACACCACCCGCGTCAAGAACCTGAAGGTCCGTCAGGCGATCGAGTACGCCATCGACAAGACCACGGCCCGCGGCGCCTTCGGCGGCTCCGCCTACGGCGACTACGCCACCACCATGCTGAGCCCCGGCATCGGCGGCTACAAGAAGTTCAACCTGTACAGCGCCAACCCGGCGGGCAACCTGGCCAAGGCCAAGGAGCTGATGAAGCAGGCGGGCAACCCCAAGCCGACCATGTCGATCGCGGTGGAGAACACCCCCACCCAAGAGCACTTCGCCGACGCCGTGAAGACCGCGCTGGAGCGCATCGGCATCCACGTCAACATCACCCCGATCGACGCGGCGAACTACTTCAGCACCATCGACAACGTGAAGAACCAGTACGACCTGACCTGGGTCGACTGGATCGCCGACTGGCCGAACGCCTCCACCGTTCTGCCCGTCCTCTTCGACGGCCGGCTGATCCAGAAGAACCCGCAGGCCAACCAGGACCAGTCCTACCTGAACGACCCGAAGGTCAACGCGCTCATCGACAAGGCCGCCAAGACGGCCGACGTCAAGCAGCGCAACGCCCTCTACGGCCAGGTCGACCAGCAGGTCCTGAAGGACGCCGCCGTGGTGCCGCTGATGTACATGAACTTCAGCGAGATGTCCGGATCCAAGGTCGGCGGGGTCATCCCCGACACGATCGTGGCCGAGCCGAGCCTGGTCCACGTCTACGTCAAGCACTGACGCCCCTCCTCTAGACCCCGCCGGCGGCCACGGCCGCCGGCGGGCATCCCACTCACGTCAGGTCCCGGCACCCCATGTTTCGTTACCTCATCAGACGCCTGCTGGCAGCGGCCCTGATCATGCTGGTGATCACCACGATCACCTTCTTCATCTTCTTCGCGCTGCCGTCCGACCCCGCACTCCTGGCCTGCGGAAAGACCTGCTCGCCCTCGCGCCTCGCGGAGATCAAGCACTCGCTGGGCCTGGACCAGAGCTACCTGACCCAGTACTGGGAGTTCCTCAAGGGACTGTTCGTCGGCCGTGACTTCGGCGACCAGAGCGTGCGCATCCACTGCGGCGCCCCCTGTCTCGGCGTCTCCTTCCAGACCGACACCCCCGTCCTGACCACCCTGCTGTCGGACTTCCCGGCGGACCTCTCCCTCGGCCTCGGCGCAGCGGTGGCCTTCCTGGTCCTGGGCGTCGGGCTCGGCACCGTCGCCGCGGTGCGCCGGGGCAGGGCCGCCGACAAGGCGGCGGTGGGACTCGCCCTGTTCGGTGTGTCGGTGCAGATCTACTTCATCGGTCTGCTCCTGCTGTACCTCTTCGTCGACAAGTTCCAGATCCTGCCGACCTCCGGCTACACCTCCATCACCGAGGATCCGGCCGGCTGGTTCAAGGGCCTGATCCTGCCGTGGACGACCCTCGTCATCGTCTACCTGGCGATGTACACCCGGCTCACCCGCTCCTCCATGCTGGAGGTCTTCGCCGAGGACTACATGCGCACCGCCCGCGCCAAGGGCCTGCCGGCCGCCACCGTCGTCCTCAAGCACGGCCTGCGGGCCGCCATCACCCCCATCATCACCATCTTCGGCATGGACGTCGGCTCCCTGATCGGCGGCTCCGCGGTCATCACCGAGTCGGTGTTCGGCATCAACGGCATCGGCAAGCTCGCGGTCGACTCCGTGCAGAACTCCGACCTGCCGGTCATCCTCGGCACCACGCTCTTCGCCGCGACGTTCGTCGTCGTCGCCAACGTCGTCGTCGACCTCGTGTACGGCCTCGTCGACCCGCGCGTGCGCCTCGCCTGAGCCTCCTTCTCCATCCTTAGGAACACCCGTGTCCGTTCAGACCTCACCGCAGCCCGCGGACGTCGCACCCGCGACCGCACCCTTCCTCGACGTACGCGACCTGAAGGTGCACTTCCCGACCGAGGACGGCCTCGTCAAGTCCGTCGACGGCGTCTCCTTCACCCTGGAGAAGGGCAGGACCCTCGGCATCGTCGGCGAGTCCGGCTCCGGCAAGTCGGTGACCTCACTGGCCCTGCTCGGACTGCACAAGGGCACCCGCGCCCAGGTCAGCGGCGAGATCCGGCTGGACGGCAGGGAGCTCGTCGCCCTGCCCGAGGCCCAGATGCGCGCCCTGCGCGGCCGCACGGTCTCCATGATCTTCCAGGACCCGCTGTCCGCGCTGCACCCCTTCTTCACCGTCGGCTCCCAGATCGCCGAGGCCTACCGGGTGCACCACAAGGTCTCCAGGAAGGAGGCCAGGGACCGCGCGGTGGAGATGCTGAAGCGGGTCGGCATCCCGCAGCCCGAGCGCCGTGTCAGGGACTACCCGCACCAGTTCTCCGGCGGCATGCGCCAGCGAGCCATGATCGCCATGTCGCTGGTGTGCGACCCGGAGCTGCTCATCGCCGACGAGCCCACCACCGCCCTGGACGTCACCGTCCAGGCACAGATCCTGGATCTGATCCGCGACCTCCAGGAGGAGTTCGGCTCCGCCGTCGTCATCATCACGCACGACCTCGGCGTGGTCGCCGACGTCGCCGACGACATCCTGGTGATGTACGGCGGCCGCCGCATCGAGTACGGCGCCACCCGCGATGTCCTCAAGAACCCCCAGCACCCTTACACCTGGGGCTTGTTGCAGTCGATGCCGCACCTCAGCGGCGACGTCGGCGAACGGCTGAACCCGATCCCCGGCAGCCCGCCGAGCCTGATCAACCTGCCGGACGGCTGCGCCTTCCACCCCCGCTGCGCCTACAAGGGCTGGGTGCCTCAGGGTCGTTGCACGGCGGAGCGGCCCGAGCTGCGACTCCTCTCCGGCAGCGAACGGCACCTCGCCGCGTGCCATCTCAGCGACGACGCCAAGCAGGAGATCCGCGGCGGGGACGGTCCGGACGACCGGGGCGCCGCAGCCGCACGGGCCGCGCAGTGACGGCGGCGGACGAAAGGGAACATGCCGTGAGCACCACCGAGCCCGGCACCGGGCAGCGCACCGACCGCCACACCGCCGAGAACCTCCTGGAAGTGCGCGGTCTGCAGAAGCACTTCCCCATCCGGCAGGGCATCATCTTCCAGCGGCAGATCGGGGCGGTCCGGGCCGTCGACGGCATCGACTTCTCGGTCGGTCCCGGTGAGTCACTGGGCCTGGTCGGCGAGTCCGGCTGCGGCAAGTCGACCACCGGCCGGCTGATCACCCGGCTGCTCGAACCCACTGGCGGCTCCGTCGTGTTCGACGGCGAGGACATCACGCACCGGCCGCCCGGGCGGATGCAGGAGGCCCGGCGCAACCTCCAGATGATCTTCCAGGACCCGTACTCGTCGCTGAACCCCCGGCACACCGTCGGCACCATCATCGAGACGCCGATGCGGCTCAACGGCATCAACCCTCCTCAGGGGCACAAGAAGCGCGCCCAGGAACTCCTGGAGACGGTGGGCCTCAACCCCGAGCACTACAACCGCTATCCGAACGAGTTCTCCGGTGGCCAGCGCCAGCGCATCGGCATCGCCCGCGCCCTCGCCCTGCGGCCGAAGCTGATCGTGGCCGACGAGCCGGTGTCGGCGCTGGACGTCTCCATCCAGGCCCAGGTCGTCAACCTGCTCCAGGACCTCCAGCGGGAGTTCGGCATCGCCTTCGTCTTCATCGCCCACGACCTGGCCGTGGTGCGGCACTTCTCCGAGCGGGTCGCCGTGATGTACCTCGGCAAGATCGTGGAGGTGGCCGAGCGGGAGTCGCTCTACACCCGGCCCCGGCACCCCTACACGCACGCGCTGCTGTCCGCCGTGCCCGAGGCCGACCCGGACGCCGTCGAGCGGCGCGAACGCATCCGGCTGGCCGGGGACGTGCCGTCGCCGATCGATCCGCCCTCCGGCTGCCGTTTCCGCACCCGCTGCTGGAAGGCACAGGACAAGTGCGCCACCGAGGAACCACCCCTGGCCCGGGCCGAGGGCAGCCCCACAGGCCATCTCACCGCGTGTCACTTCCCCGAGGAGCCCACGGTCGCCGCGCGCGAGGAGGACATCGTCCTGGACCCGGCGCTCGGCTAGGACCCGTCCGCCCGATCATGCCGGCGAGGGTGCGAGAGGTGCCGAAGCAGAAGGCCCCGTCCGAGGACGGGGCCTTCTGCCGGAGAGGGGAGCGGTCAGCCGGCCGCGTAGTTGCGCAGGAACAGCGCCTCCGCCACCGACAGGCGCTCCAGCTCGTCGGGGGACACGCTCTCGTTCACCGCGTGGATCTGCGCCTCCGGCTCGCTCAGCCCGATGAGCAGGATCTCCGCGCTCGGGTAGAGGGCGGCCAGGGTGTTGCACAGCGGGATGGAGCCGCCCTGCCCCGCGTACTGCATCTCCTGGCCCGGGTAGGCGACCGCCATCGCCGCCGCCATGGCCTGGTACGCCGGGCTGGTGGTGTCGGCGCGGAACGCCTGGCCCTCACCGATCTGCTCGGTGCTCACCCGCGCACCCCACGGCGTGTGCGCCTCCAGATGGGCCTGGAGCAGCTTGGTCGCCTCGCCCGCGTCCACCCCCGGCGGCACCCGCAGGCTGACCAGCGCCCGGGCACTCGCCTGCACGGACGGGGTGGCACCGACGACCGGCGGGCAGTCGATGCCGATGACCGTGACGGCCGGCCGCGCCCAGATCCGGTCGGCGACCGTACCGGACCCGATCAGCTCCACACCGTCGAGCACCTTGGCGTCCTGCCGGAACTGCTCCTCCCCGTACTCCAGACCCTCCCAGGCAGCGCCCCCGGACAGCCCCTCGACGGTCGTCGAACCGTCCTCGGCGCGCAGCGAGTCCAGGACCCGGATCAGCGCGGCCAGCGCGTCGGGCGCGGCGCCGCCGAACTGGCCCGAGTGCAGGTTGCCCGCGAGCGTGTCGATCCGCACGCGGACGAGGGTCATACCGCGCAGGGTGGAGGTCACGGTCGGCAGACCGGCGCGGAAGTTGCCCGCGTCGCCGATGACGATCGTGTCCGCCGCGAGCAGCTCCGGATGGGCCTCGGCGTACCGCTCCAGACCGCCCGTGCCCATCTCCTCGGAGCCCTCGGCGATCACCTTGACGCCCACGGGGATCCCGCCGTTCGCCTTCAGCGCGCGCAGCGCCAGCAGGTGCATGATCAGGCCGCCCTTGCAGTCGGCGGCCCCGCGCCCGTACCAGCGCCCGTCCCGCTCGGTCAGCTCGAACGGCGGCGTCGTCCATGCGGCCTCGTCCAGCGGCGGCTGCACGTCGTAGTGGGCGTAGAGCAGGACGGTCTTCGCGCCGGCCGGGCCGGGCATGTAGCCGTAGACGGACTGCGTGCCGTCGGGGGTGTCGAGCAGGGCCACGTCCTGGAAGCCCTCGGCGGTGAGCGCGTCCGCGACCCAGCGGGCGGCGCCCTCGCTCTCGCTCCTCGGGAACTGGTCGAAGTCCGCCACCGACCGGAAGGCCACCAGCTCGGTGAGCTCCTCCTTCGCCCTGGGCATCAGCGAGGCGACGGTCTCGGCGACCGGATTCGACGACATGGGCACGCTCCTCGTGGGTGCGACGTTGTACGGATGCGTACTTCTCGGTACGCGGTGATCGTGTGGTGCGGGCGCGGCCCCGTGTAAGGGCCACCCACGTCGCCGATCCTCCCACAGCGGCCTGCGGTGACCGCCGCCGTAGGATGCGGGAGACAGCGGCAGGCGGCTTGATCGGGAGCAGTAGACCATCGTGAGCAGCGAGAACTCTTCGGCGGACGACGCGCGGCAGGTGTGGGACGTCGTCGTGGTGGGCGCGGGACCCGCGGGCGCTTCGGCCGCGTACGCGGCGGCAGTGGCCGGCAGACGCGTGCTGTTGCTGGAGAAGGCCGAACTGCCGCGGTACAAGACGTGCGGCGGCGGCATCATCGGCCCCTCGCGCGATGCCCTGCCGCCCGGCTTCGAGCTGCCGTTCCGCGACCGGGTGTACGCGGTGACGTTCTCCAACAACGGCCGGTTCACGCGCACGCGCCGCTCGAAGCAGATGCTGTTCGGGCTGATCAACCGGCCCGAGTTCGACCAGCAGTTGGTCGAGCACGCGCAGAAGGCGGGCGCCGAGCTGCGGACGGGCGTCACGGTCCAGCGGGTCGAGCAGCACGGTTCGACGGTGCCGGACCGGCGCACGGTCGCCGTGGTCCTCCAGGGCGGCGAGGTCGTGCTCGCGCGGGCCGTCGTCGGGGCGGACGGCAGTGCCAGTCGCATAGGGGCGCACGTCGGGGTCAAGCTCGGTCAGGTGGATCTCGGCCTGGAGGCGGAGATCCCGGTGCCGGAGACCGTCGCCGAGGACTGGAAGGGCCGGGTGCTCATCGACTGGGGCCCCATGCCCGGCAGTTACGGCTGGGTCTTCCCCAAGGGCGACACCCTGACGGTCGGGGTGATCTCGGCCCGCGGTGAAGGCGCCGCGACCAAGCGGTACTTGGAGGAGTTCATCGGGCGGCTCGGCCTGGCCGGCTTCGAACCGAGCATCTCCTCCGGGCACCTGACCCGCTGCCGGGCCGACGACTCGCCGCTCTCGCGCGGACGGGTGCTGGTGTGCGGCGACGCGGCGGGGCTGCTGGAGCCGTGGACCCGCGAGGGCATCTCCTTCGCGCTGCGCTCCGGCCGCCTCGCGGGGGAGTGGGCGGTGCGGATCGCCGAGGCGCACGACGCCGTGGACACGCGCCGGCAGGCTCTCAACTACGCGTTCGCCGTCAAGGCCGGGCTCGGGGTGGAGATGAGCGTCGGCAAGCGGCTGCTGACGGTGTTCGAGCGTCGTCCTGGGCTGTTCCACGGGGCGCTGACGGGGTTCCGCCCGGCGTGGAAGGCGTTCAAGGAGATCACGCAGGGCTCGACGTCGCTGGGCGAGATCGTCCGCGCGTATCCGGTGGCCCAGCGTGCGCTGGCCGCGCTGGACCGCCGTCCCGCCGCGGGCGGCGAGGTCAGTTCGTCGGAGTGATCTCGAAGACCGGGTGGTCGGGGGCGATGCGGCGCAGATCGGCGTCGGGGGAGTCGGGACCGACGCCGTTGAAGAAGACCCCGACCTCCGCCTTCCAGCGCTTGAGGTAGGCGCGCAGGACCGGGGTCTTGTCGTCGTCGCCCACCTCGGCCGCGGTGAAGGCGTCCACGCGCTTGCCGAGGTGCAGTTCACCGCCGCCCGCGGCGCGCATGTTGTGCGTCCACTGCACATGGCCGCGGGGGGCGACCAGGTACTGCCTGCCGTCCAGGGTCAGCACGTTGACCGGGGTGGTGCGCCACTGGCCGCTCTTGCGGCCGCGGACGGCGAGGACACGGGAGCCCCAGACGCTGATGCCGCGGCGGGCCGTCCAGGCCACGACGCGGTTGAAGACGTTGACGGTGAACCAGCCGGGCTTGCGGACGTGCGTGGACATGGTGCCCCCTCGGGTGACGGCGAAGCGGTGCTCTCTTCTGTGAGCACTGCTCTCGCTTCCTGGTGTCAGTCTGCATCAGGCCGCCACGCCGATGCAAGAGCACTGCTCTCGTTTTTGTTCACTGCTCTGTTCTGTGTGCACTGCTCTGTTTCCGTGGGAGACTGCCCGGCATGAGCACCGCACACGGCGCCCGTGCCCGGGCCAGGATCGAAGTCACCGCGGCCATCAAGGACGAGGCCCGCAGACAACTCGCGGCTCAGGGCGCCGCCCGGCTCTCCCTGCGGGCCGTGGCCCGTGAGCTCGGCATGGTCTCCTCCGCGCTGTACCGCTACTTCCCCAGCCGTGACGACCTGCTGACCGCTCTCATCATCGACGCCTACGACTCCCTCGGGGAGAGCGCCGAGGCGGCCCACGAGGCGGCGGCCCCGCCCTTCCAGCGCTGGATCTCCGTCTGTGAGGCGGTGCGGGCCTGGGCGCTGGACCATCCGCACGAGTACGCGCTGATCTACGGATCACCCGTCCCCGGCTACACGGCCCCCGACGCCACCGTCCCCGCCGCCGCCCGCGTCGGACTGCTCCTCATCGGCATAGCCCGTGACGCCCACCAGGGATCGGCGCTCGACCTGCCGGCGCCGGCGGACGCTCTCCGCCCGGAGGCCGAGCGCATGGCCGCCGACCTCGCCCCCGACCTCCCCCCGGAGGTCGTGACGGCCCTCGTGGCGGCCTGGGCCCAGCTGTACGGACTGGTCGGTTTCGAGCTGTTCGGCCAG
Source organism: Streptomyces sp. NPDC029044 (assembly GCF_040637495.1). Classification (NCBI taxonomy): domain Bacteria; kingdom Bacillati; phylum Actinomycetota; class Actinomycetes; order Kitasatosporales; family Streptomycetaceae; genus Streptomyces; species Streptomyces sp. NPDC029044. The sequence continues at coordinate 17,992 of NZ_JBEZWN010000008.1, read as the reverse complement.
TTCAACCGGGTTGTGGAGGACCGGGAGACGTTCTTCCGGCACGCTGCGGGGCAACTCGCCCGGGGGGTGGGGCTGGCGCCCGGGCCCCGGTAGACCACCGGGCCGGTGACCCCACGTACTTCCCCGGGAGTACGCGTGATCACCACGCCGGGGTGACGCGGCCGCGGAGGCGTGGCGTCTAGCGTGGCCGGTATGGACGAGCAGCGCGCGCGGAGCGGTCCGCCGAGGGGGTGGCGGCACGGGCCCCCGCCGTGGGTCCGGTGGGAGCGCCCGGCGGCGCGGTGGCCCTGGCGCTCCACGGTCATCGTGACCGTGTTCGTCCTGGTCGGTTCGGGCTTCGCCGCTCACGGCCAGCAGGGCGAGCGGGCGGAACTGGATCTCTTCGCGCGGGTCCTTCTGCTGGTGGCCGGAGGACTGCTGCTGTGGCGCCGGCGGTATCCGGTGGCGGTGGTGTTCGGCACGGCGGCCGCCGTCATGGTCTATCTGGGGGCCGGGTATCCCTACGGGCCGGTGCTCTTCACGGTCGCCCTGGCCTGCTTCAGCGCCGTCGCCGCCGGACACCGCCGGGCGGCCTGGACCGCGATGGGCATGCTCTGGGCCGGGCACGTCCTGGTGGCGCACTGGCTCTTCCGGTGGCTGCCGCCGTCCGGCGACTCGGCCGTCTCCTGGGGGGAGGAGATCGTCGTCGCCACCTGGCTGGTGGCCATCGCGGCGGTGTCGGAGCTGTTCCGCGTCCGGCGCGAGAGCTGGGTCCGCGAACGGGCCGAGCGTGCCGCGGCCGCGCGGCGGCGCGCAGACGAGGAGCGGCTGCGGATCGCCCGGGAGCTGCACGACGTCCTCGCCCACAGCATCTCCGTCATCAACGTGCAGGCCGGGGTCGGCCTCGCGCTGCTCGACACCGACCCCGAACAGGCCCGCACGGCCCTCACCACCATCAAGGACCAGAGCAAGGAGGCGCTCGGCGAGGTGCGCCAGGTGCTCGACACGCTGCGCGCACCCGGCGACGCACCGCGCGCCCCCGCGCCCGGGCTCGAACGACTGCCCGAACTGGCGGAGCAGGCCGCGGGCGCGGGTCTCACGGTCGACGTCGAGGGGAAGCCGCCACGCCTCGCCCCCGGCACGGACCTCGCCGCCTTCCGGATCGTCCAGGAGGCCCTGACCAACGTCGTGCGGCACTCGGGTTCGCGGCACGCGCGCGTACACCTGGCGCACGACGCGCGGGTGCTGCGGCTGCGTGTGGACGACGACGGGCCCGCCACCGGGGACGATGCGGGCGGCAGTGGCAACGGGCTCGCCGGGATGCGGGAGCGGGCCGCCGCCCTGGGTGGCACCATCGAGGCGGGAACCCGCCCGGACGGCGGGTTCCGGGTGCTCGCCGTGCTGCCGCTCACGCCATCCGCCCGCCCGTCTCCCGGACCCGTACAGGAGGACCGGTGATCCGCGTACTGCTCGCCGACGACCAGGCACTGGTACGGGCGGGGTTCCGGGCGCTGCTCGACGCGCAGCCCGACATCGAGGTGGCCGCGGAGGCCGCCGACGGTGCGGAGGCCGTGCGCCGCATCCGGGAACTGCGGCCCGACGTGGTCCTGATGGACATCCGCATGCCCGCCCTCGACGGCCTCGCCGCGACCCGGCAGGTGACCGGCGACCCCGGCCTGAAGGACGTCAGGGTCGTCATGCTCACCACCTTCGAGCTCGACGAGTACGTCTTCGAGGCGATCCGCTCCGGTGCCTCCGGCTTCCTGGTCAAGGACACCGAGCCGGACGAACTCCTGCGCGCCGTCCGGGCGGTGGTCGCGGGCGACGCGCTGCTGTCGCCGGGCGTCACACGGCGACTGATCTCCGAGTTCGCCTCCCGCTCCAAGGAACCGGCGGCGGCCGGCGCCCTGGCCCGGCTCACCGAGCGGGAGCGGGAGGTGATGGCGCTGGTCGGGATCGGTCTGTCCAACGAGGAGATCGCCCGGCGCCTGGTCGTCAGCCCGCTCACCGCGAAGACCCACGTCAGCCGCACGATGGTGAAGCTCGGCGCCCGCGACCGGGCCCAACTGGTCGTGCTCGCCTACGAGTCGGGGCTGGTGCGGCCGGGCTGGCTGGGCTGACCGGCCTTCCGGAATCGGACCAGCACGCTGACGACCCGGACGGCGAAGAGCACCGGCGCGAGCACCAGACCCGCGAGCGGCAGCAGGCGCTCCGGCGTCTCCGGCAGGTCGAAGAGCAGCGCGGGCCCGGCCACGGCCCCGAACACCACCGCCGCCGCGAACGCCGCGCTGCACAGCGCGTACCCGATCTCGACGGTGATCGCGTCCCGTTCGGCCTGCGTACGCCGTCCCCCGTGACTGGTCATACGGCGAGTGAAACAGGGGTGCGCCCGGCGGGCAAGGAAGCCCGCCGGGCGCACGGTCGGAGGCGTACCCCGGTAGCGCTAGTCGCGGACGGCGACGCGCTCCGCCTCCTTCGGGGTGGACTTGGCGACCACGACGGACGGTCCGGAGGACTGCCGGTCCCGGCGGGGTCGCAGGCCCGTGAGGGTGATCAGCAGTCCCGCGAGGGCGACGAGCGTCACGACCACCAGGCCGGGCCGGTAGCTGTCCAGGACGGCCTGCGGAGAGGGGTTGCCGCCCTCGGGGGAGTTCGCGGTGACCACCGCCGTCACCACGGCGAGGAAGATCGCGCCACCGACCTGGACCGAGGTGTTGAGCAGCCCGGAGACCATGCCCTGCTCGTGCTCGTCCACGCCGTTGGTGGCCTGGACGTTGAGGGACGGGAAGGTCAGCGCGAAGCCGGAGCCGACCAGCAGCATCGTCGGCAGGATCACCGCCGCGTAGACCGGGTCGAGGTCGATGCGCAGGAACAGCACGTACCCGGTGACCATCAGCGCGAAGCCCAGCACCATCAGCCGGGCCGTGCCGAAGCGGTCGATGACGGCTCCGACCTTCGTCGCGGACAGCGCCACCAGGGCGCCGGCCGGCAGGAAGGCCAGCGCCGTGTGCAGCGCGGACCAGCCCAGCAGTTGCTGCATGTACAGGGTCACCAAGAACTGGAAGCCGATGTAGCTGCCGACGAACGTCAACGCGCCCAGCTGGGCCCGCACTTGCGGCCCTGAACGCAGCACGCCGAGCCGGATCAGCGGGCTGGGGCTGCGCCGCTCGACGGCCACGAACGCCGCCAGGAGAACGGCCACCGCGGCGAAGGACAGGACGGTGCGGGCCGAGCCCCAGCCCACCTCGGGCGCCTCGACGACGGTGAAGACGAGCAGCAGCATCGAGGCGGTGCCCAGGACCGCCCCGGGGACGTCGTAGCCGCCCTTGCCGCGCTCGCGCTCGGTGCGCGGCAGCAGCTTCATGCCCACGAACAGGGCGATCAGCGCGACGGGGGCGGGCAGGAGCATGGTGAGCCGCCAGCTTGCCTCCGTGAGCAGGCCGGAGAAGACCAGCCCCATCGAGTAACCGGTGGCGCCGCAGGTGGTGTAGATGGCCAGGGCGCGGTTGCGCAGCGGGCCTTCGGGAAACGTCGTGGTGATGATCGACAGGCCGGCCGGGGCCGTGAAGGCCGCGCTCAGGCCCTTGATGAAGCGGCTGGCGATGAGCAGCGGCCCGGAGTCCACGAGACCGCCGAGCAGCGAGGCGAGCGCGAACACGCCGAGGGCCACCAGGAAGACCTGGCGCCGGCCCAGCAGGTCGGCGGCGCGGCCGCCGAGGAGCAGCAGACCGCCGTAGCCCAGGATGTAGCCGCTGACGATCCATTGCAGCGCCGAGGTCGACAGGCCGAGGTCGGCACCGATGGACGGCAGGGCGACGCCGACCATGGACACGTCCAGGGCGTCCAGGAACATCGCGGCGCAGAGCACGAGCAGGGTGCCCCAGAGCCGTGGCGTCCAACGCCCCTCGGACGTGGGGGAGATGAGCGGAGAGGTCATGCCCGGAACACTACATGCGCATGCATGAGATGCAAACGCATTTAATTCAGGTGCAACAATCTTGGTTCTCTGCTACGGTGCGGCGCATGGCGGCTCAGCAGGCCGAGCAGGCGCTCGTGGATCAGTGGCGGGACATTCTTGCGCTGCATGCGCGGACACAGTGCGAACTCGACCGTGCGCTGCACGGCCACGGTTTGTGCGCCAGCGACTTCGAGGTGCTCGACGTCCTCGCCGGGTGCCGCACCCCGAAGGGCACGCCGTCCTACCGCGTCCAGGAGATCTCCGAGCGGGTCCATCTGAGCCAGAGCGCGCTGTCGCGGCTGATCGCCCGGCTGGAGAAGGAGGGGCTCGTCGAGCGCGGCATGTGCCCCGAGGACCGGCGCGGTGTGAAGGTCTGCCTCACGGCGAAGGGGCGCGCGCTGCACGGCGAGGTGCTTCCCGTGCAGCGCGCGGTGCTGGCGCGGATGCTCACCGACGGGTGACCGCCCGTCGGCGGTTGCTCAGATCGCCGACGCCTCCCGCCACAGCACGGCGAGCGCCCGGTCGCCCGTGGCGTCCGGCAGCGGAGCCCGGTTCCACAGTGCCAGGTACAACTCCGCGGCAGGGCCGGACAGTTCGCACTCGGCGTCGCCGGAGGCGTCCCGGGTCGTCACGGGCGGCTCCGGTGACAGCCGTACGGTCCACACCGCGCCGGTGTCCTCCGTGCGGACGCGCAGCACGCGCGGCTCGGGGGTGCGTACCCGGCTCTTGGAGCGGGCGTGGAAGCCGCGCAGCAGTTCGTCGATGCCGTCGGTGGCGAACTCGGGGGTGAGACCGGTCGGGCCGCCGCCGCGCGCGGACTCGGCGTCGACCCGGTGCACGGCCGTCTCGTGCGCCTGCCGACGGGCCCAGAATGCCAGCGGCGTCGGCGCGGGCAGGAAGGTGAAGCACTCCACCTCGGGCGAGGCACCGGCCAGGGTGCCGACGAGGTGCCGGTGGCTGTCCCGGTACCAGGCCACCAGCTCCGCGCCGTCCAGGCCGGTGGGTTCGACCAGTGGACGGCGCTCGGTGAGCTGCTCCGCGACGAACGCGGCGGCCCAGCGGTGCACGGCGCCCGTGTGCCGCAACAGGTCGCGCACCTGCCACCCCGGGCACGTCGGCACCTTGGCGTCGGTCCCGGCCTCCTCGGCGGCCGCGGCCAGCAGCCGGCCTTCCGTCTCCAGTGCTTGAAGGAACTCGGCGGTCTCCATGACGCCGAGTCTTCCGCATGGAGCGCTCTCGAAGCCCGGGGATTCCCGACGGCCGCCCCGGGGGCTACGGCAGCGGTGTCCCGCCCGTCGCGTTGACGATCTCGGCGGTGATGTACGACGCCTCCTGCGAGGCGAGGAAGACGTACGCCGGAGCCATTTCCGCGGGCTGGGCGGGCCGTCCGATGGGGGCCTGCTTGCCGAACGTCTGGGTGTCCGGCAGGGTCGCGGGGATCAGCGGCGTCCACACCGGGCCCGGCGCCACCGCGTTGACGCGGATGCCCTTCTCGATCAGCATCTGCGCCAGCCCCTGCGTGAAGGTGACGATCGCGCCCTTCGTCGTCGCGTAGTCCAGCAGATGGGGACTGGGCTTGTACGCCTGCACCGACGTGGAGTTGATGATGCTGCCGCCCTCGGGGATGTGCGGCAGGGCCAGCTTGCACAGCCAGAACATCCCGTACAGGTTCGTGCGCAGCACCCGGTCGAACTGCTCGGTGGTGATCGCCTCGATGCCGTCGGGCTGGGACATCTGGTACGCCGCGTTGTTCACGAGGACGTCGATCCGGCCGAACTCGTCCACGGCACGCTCGATCAGTGCCCGGCAGTTCTCCTCCTCCCGGACGTCGCACGGGACGGGCACCGCACGGCGGCCGGCCTCCTCGACGAGCCGGGCGGTCTCGGCGGCGTCGTCCTTCTCGTCATCCAGATGGGTGAAGAGCACGTCGGCGCCCTCACGGGCGAACGCGAGGGCGACCGCGCGGCCGATCCCCGAGTCCCCGCCGGTGATCACGGCCTTGCGGCCGGCCAGCCGGCCACTGCCTCGGTAGGAGTCCTCGCCGTGGTCCGGGGGCGGGTCCATCGGGCCCGTCCAGCCCGGGTGCGGCTGGTCCTGGGAGGGAAACTCCGGGGTCGGGTGCTGCTCGCCGGGGTGCTGCTGTTCGGTCACGGGTCTGCCTCCTTGTGCACGTCGTACGGCCCGGTGATCACAACGGGCGTGGCCACGGGTACCCAGGATCACCGGCATAGCCTCTGGCAGCGTCTCCCCTTCAGCCCCCGGCCGCGCGCCGGGCGGCCGCCCCCACCAGGGCGCCCACGGCCGCCGCCACCGCCGCCAGCACCGCCACGCTGGTCAGTGCGGCGGGCAGCGTGAACCAGTCGGCCATGAAACCGATCGCGGGCGGGCCGAGGAGCATGCCCCCGTAGCCCAGGGTCGAGGCCGTGGCGACGCCGCCCGGGCCTGCCAGGGCACCCGCGCGTTCCACCGCCACGGGGAACAGGTTCGCGAGGCCGATGCCCGTGACCGCGTAGCCGAGGAGGGCCGCCCAGAGGGTGGGGGCGAGGGAGCCGAGCAGCATTCCGGCCGCGGCGGTGGCGCCGCCGGCGACGACGGTACGGGTCCGCCCGAGGCGTTCCAGCAGCGTCGTGCCGGTCAGCCGTCCCACCGTCATGGCGAGCGCGAAGCAGGAGTAGCCCGCGGCCGCGGCCCCCGCCGAGGCGTGCAGGTCCTGTTCGAGGTGCAGGGCACCCCAGTCGGCCAGCGCCCCCTCGCCGTACGCGGTGCACCCCGCGATCACGCCGAAGACGATCACCAGCCCCCGGGTGCGGCCGTCCAGGCGGCGCGGGGCGCCCTCGGCGGGCAGCTCCCGATCCGGCGGCGCCGGCGGCTCGTGGCGCAAGAGCGTGGGGCCCGCCGCGGCGGTCACGAGCAGGCCGACGAGGGTGAGCAGCAGCAGGTGCCGCGTGGGGGAGAGGGCCCCCGCGACCAGCCCGCCCAGCCCCGCTCCGACCATGCCGCCCAGGCTGAACGCCGCGTGGAAGCTCGGCATGACCGGCCGCCGCAGCGCGGCCACGAGCTCGACGGCCGCGCTGTTGAAGGCGACGTTGATCCCGCCGTACGCCGCCCCGAAGAGCAGCAGGACCAGGCCCAGCGCGAGCGCCGAGTGGGTCAGTGGGGGCAGGGCGACGCTCAGGGAGAGCAGGACGGCGCAGACGACGGTGACCCGGTGGTTGCCGAAGCGGCGGCACAGCCGCCCCGTGAGGGTCATGGTCACGACGGCCCCGGCGGAGACGCCCAGGAGGGCGAGGCCGAGGGCACTGGCGGAGGCGCCGGTCTGCGCCTTGATGGCGGGAATGCGCACGACCCAGCCGGCGAAGACGAAGCCGTCGAGGGCGAAGAAGACGGTGAGGGCGATCCGGAGCCGGGTGAGGGAGCTGCTGTGTCCCGGCACGTCATTGTGCGTTCGGGATTTGTTTATTTGCGGCACAAACTCAGGCTAGGTGGGTGCGGTGTCGAGGACAAGGTGCGACTCTGGGACGAGACCATCCGCTGAGGTGCGGACCCGTCCGCCGCAGGAGCGCAGGAGGGCACATGGGACGTGACGTGCCGGCCCTGGTGTTCACCCGGGAGGACCGTCGTCGCTACCGGGAGAAGATGCACACCGATCTCGAAGTGCTCGCCCGGATGCTCCACGAGTCGGGGTTCGAGAGCGAGCGCCCCCAGGTGGGGCTGGAGATCGAGCTCAACCTGGTCGACGACGCCGGTCTGCCCGCGATGCGCAACACCGACGTGCTCCAGGCGATCGCCGATCCCGCCTGGTCGAGCGAGCTGGGCCGCTTCAACCTGGAGATCAACATCCCGCCCCGGCAGCTGACGGCCGGCGGGCCCGGTTCCTGGGAGCAGGCGATCCGTGACGCCCTCAACCACGCCGAGGACCGCGCGGCGGCGGTGGGCGCGCACCTGATCATGGTCGGGATCCTGCCGACCCTCGGCGAGTCGGACGTCAGCGAGTCCGCGCTCTCCGGCGACCCCCGGTACCGGCTCCTCAACGAGCAGATCTTCGCGGCCCGGGGCGAGGACCTGCGGATCAGGGTCGACGGCGTGGAGCGCCTGGCGACGTACGCCGACACCATCACTCCCGAGGCGGCCTGCACCAGCACCCAGTTCCATCTCCAGGTCGACCCGAAGGAGTTCCCGCACTACTGGAACGCGGCCCAGGCCATCGCGGGCGTGCAGATCGCCCTCGCGGCGAACTCGCCGTTCCTGTTCGGCAAGGAGCTGTGGCGTGAGACCCGCATCCCCCTGTTCGAGCAGGCCACCGACACCCGCCCCGAAGAGATCAAGGCCCAGGGCGTACGGCCCCGGGTGTGGTTCGGCGAGCGCTGGATCACCAGCGTCTTCGACCTCTTCGAGGAGAACGTGCGCTACTTCCCGGCCCTGCTGCCGCTGTGCGAGGACGAGGACCCGCAGAAGGAGCTGGACAGCGGCGGCGTCCCCCAGCTGGGCGAACTGACCCTCCACAACGGCACGATCTACCGCTGGAACCGTCCCATCTACGCCGTCACCGACAGCGGCCCGCATCTGCGCATCGAGAACCGCGTGCTGCCCGCCGGTCCCACCGTGGCCGACATCATCGCCAACGGCGCCTTCTACTACGGACTGACCCGCGCCCTGGTCGACGAGGACCGCCCGGTGTGGACGCGGATGTCCTTCTCGGTCGCCGAGGAGAACCTGCACACCGCGGCCCGCGACGGCATCGACGCCCGCCTGTACTGGCCCGGCGTGGGCGAAGTGCCGGTCACGGAACTGGTGTTGCGGCGGCTGCTGCCCCTGGCCCACCGGGGTCTGGAGCTGACCGGCATGGACGCCGCGTGGCGCGAGCCCCTGCTCGGCATCATCGAGCAGCGCTGCGTCACCGGCCGCAACGGCGCCCAGTGGCAGGCGGAGATGGTGCACCACCTGGAGAAGGCCGGCATCTCCGACCGGCATGAGGCACTGCGGCAGATGACCAGGACGTACATGGACTACATGCACATGAACGCGCCCGCGCACACCTGGCCAGTGGACTGACCGGGGGCCCGCCATCCGGATCACGGCGCCTCGACCGGCGCTGCCGGGTTCCCGCGGCCTGATCCGAACCAGGGCCGGCCGTGCCACTGGGCGGCGGCCGTCAGGGGCACGGGTGCGGGTACCCGTGCCGATGTCGTCAGCTCGATCCGGCGTCCCTCGGCCGCCGAACGCAGCAGCGCGGTCATCGTCTCCAGCACATGCAGGGCGAGTTCGCCACCGGCGCGCGGCGGCCGCGACGCGTCGGCGGTGAGGAAGTCCAGCAGTCCGAGGCCGCGGGAGCCGTCCGCGTAGCCCGCGGACACCGGGAGGGCCCGCCACCCCGTGTCGCCGAGCGCGTGGAGGCGCACCTCGCCGTCGAAGCGGTTCGGGTCGGGCACCGCCAGGGTGCCGCTGTCGCCGTGCACCTCGATCGGAGCGGCCGTGGTGGCCACGCCGTCGAAGCTCGTCGTGAGCGTTGTCAGCGTCCCGTTCACGTGCTCCAGCACTCCGGAGACATGGCTGTCCACCTCGACCGGTATGCGCTCGCCCGCGCGCGGCCCGGAACCGATCACGCGCTCGGCACGCAGCCGCCCGGCCGCCCCGGTCACCGCACGCACCGGCCCCAGCAGATGGACCAGGGACGACAGGTAGTAAGGCCCCATGTCCAGCAGCGGGCCACCACCGGCCGTGTAGTAGAAGTCGGGGTGGGGGTGCCAGCGTTCATGCCCCGGCGTGACCATAACGGCCGAGGCGAACTGGGGGCGTCCGATCCTCCCCGCCTCCACGGCCGCCCGTGCGGTCTGGATGCCCGTGCCCAGCACGGTGTCCGGGGCACAACCCACCCCGGTACCCGCCCGGGCGGCGGCTTCCAGGACGGACCGGGCGTCCTCCAGGTCAGCCGCCAGCGGCTTCTCCCCGTAGACGCTCTTGCCGTGACGGATCGCCCCGAGGGCTATCCCTGCGTGGGCCGCCGGGGTGGTCAGGTTCAGCACCGTGTCCACGTCCGGGCTGCTCAGCAGCTCCTCCACCGACAGCGCCCGGGCGCCCGGCAGTTCGGCGGCGGTCGCGGCCGACCGGGAGTCGTCGAGGTCGGCGACCGCGGTGACGCGAACCCCGGGGCGGCCGGCGAGCGTGTCCAGGTACGCGCGGGAGATGACGCCGAGTCCTACGACCCCGACGCGGTGCGCGTCGCCCACACCATGCCCCTTTCGATGATGGTGCGGACGTGGGGGTGCTCCAGCACGTCGACGCTGTGCCCCGGCGTCGTCACCACGATCCGCCCGGCACCCCACCGGCGGGTCCAGACCGCCGGTGACGTGACCGGCCGGTGCCAGGGCTGCCACGGCCGGGTGGGATGCGTGGTGGTGGCCAGGACGTCCACGAGGTCGTCGTGGAGCACCCAGTACTGCTCGGTGTCGAGCGTGAAGTCCTCGATGCCCGCCGTGATCGGGTGCGCGCGGCCGGCTTCCGTGAGCGTGATGGTGTGCGGCAGGAAGTTGTCGTCCGCCGCACCCCGGCGCTCGCACGGCTCCTTGCCGGGGTGCGTGGCGAACTGGCCGCCCACCAGGTGCAGATAGTCCGAGGAGGCGCGGAACGAGTCGGCGATGCCGCCGTGCCAGCCGGTGAAGCCGGTCCCGGCCGCGACCGCGGAGGTCAGTCCCGCCAGCTGCTCGCGGGTGATCTCCGACATCGTCACGCACTGCACGACCAGGTCCGTGGCGGCCAGTTCGGCGGCATCGGCGTAGACCTCGGTCGATTCCTCGACCCGCACGGCGTACCCGTTGCTCCGGAGGAAGGGCAGGAACAGTTCCGTGGCCTCGACCGGCTGGTGCCCTTCCCAGCCGCCCCGCACCACCAAGGCTCTCTTCTGCGTCATCGTGATCTCACTATGCGCCGGTCGCCGGCGCTCCGAAAAGAGGGCCGGACCTCACGAAAGTTTCGCGGCGGCGGCCCGGGCCGAGACCGTCCAGCAGGCCGCGGTGTAGCGGACCTCCGTCCCCTGCACGAAGGGATCGAAGGCGGGCCGGACCGCCTCGACGATCCGCGCCCGGGTGTCTTGATCGGCCCCGGGCAGGAGCATGCCGAGCGGACCGAGCCGCGTGAAGTAGGTGACGAGGTCCTTCTCGGGCAGGGCGCAGAGCACGTCGACCGGCTGGATGTCGATCCCGGCCCAGCCGCTCTCCGCCAGGATGCGGTGGACACGCTCCGGGTCGGCGAACGCGAACTGGCCCGGCTGGTCCGGCCGGCGGGCGGGCAGGTCCGGCAGGAACGGGGCCGCGGCGCGCTCGGCCGTGGTCATGAACGGGTTCTCCTCGGGCCCCCGCCACACCACGCACCGCAGCCCGGCCCCGTCCCTCACCGTGCTCCGCAGATTGGTGAACGCCCGCACCGGGTCGTTGAAGAACATGACGCCGAAGCGCGAGACGACGGCGTCGAAGGCACCTGGCTCGAACGCGTACTCCTGCGCGTCGGCCTGGATGAAGGACGCCGGTACGCCCTCCCGCTCGGCGTGCGCCCGGGCCGCCTCGATCATCGGCCCCGAGATGTCGACCCCGACGCAGTGACCTGCCCTGCGGGCGACGGCCCGGGTGATGCCGCCCGTGCCGCAGCCGACGTCGAGCACACTGCCCGCGTGTTCGGCGGCGACCGCGTCGACGAGCAGCTCCTCGAACGGCCTGAACATCTCGTCCAGCACCTCCTGGAGATCCACCCATGCGTTGCCGGCGGGCCCGTTCCAGCGGGTGGCCTGCTCGTCGTCGGACCTGCGTGAGGCATCCATCTTCGTCTCTCCCTCTGCTTGCCTTCGTCGGGACGGGATGACAGCGTTCTACTTCAAGTCGACTTGAGGTCAAGACAATGACAGACCTGGACATCGCCGAAGTGGCGCACCGCGCCGGTGTGCCCGCCTCGACCCTGCGCTTCTACGAGGAGAAGGGGCTCATCGCATCCATCGGCAGGCGCGGGCTGCGGCGTCAGTACGACCCCGGGGTGCTGGAGCGGCTCGCGCTGATCGCGCTGGGGCGGACGGCCGGGTTCTCGCTCGACGAGATCGCGCAGATGTTCGCCCCGGACGGGCAGCCGCGGATCGACCGGCGGATGCTGTCCGCCAAGGCGGACGAACTGGACCGCAGGATCCGCGAGCTGGGCGTCCTGCGGGACTCCTTGCGGCATGCCGCCGCCTGTCCCGCACCCAGCCACCTGGAGTGCGGCACCTTCCGCCGCCTGATCGACGCGGCGGCGTCCGGCGGTGTCGCCGCGCTGGAACGGCGGGTGCCCGGCCGTCGTTGACGGGCCCGCGCGCTCTTGGTCCAAAACTGGCTCGTGCTTTGCCCGATTCCCGTCGCCGCGTCCCTAGCCTCGGCTGCGGACTTCGGGAGGCCACCGTGCTGAAAACCGTGAGAGGGCAGGCAGCGGGTCTGACCAAGGACCAGCGCAACGCCTTCGTGGCCGCCTATCTCGGCTGGGCCATGGACGCGTTCGACTACTTCCTGGTCGTGCTCGTCTATAGCGAGATAGCCGACGACTTCCATGTCTCCCTCACCGACATGGCCTTCCTCACCACCGCGACGCTGGTGATGCGGCCGGTCGGCGCGCTGCTGTTCGGCATGTGGGCGGACCGCCGGGGCCGCCGCGTCCCGCTCATGGTCGACGTCGTCTTCTACTCGATCGTCGGCTTCGCCTGCGCCTTCGCGCCCAACTACACCGTCCTGCTGGTGCTGCGCCTGCTCTACGGCATCGGCATGGGCGGCGAATGGGGTCTGGGCGCGGCCCTGGCCATGGAGAAGATCCCCACCGAACGGCGTGGGTTCTGGTCGGGCCTGCTCCAGAGCGGCTACTCGCTGGGGTATCTCCTGGCCGCCGTGGCGTTCTTCGTCATCGAGCCCGTCTTCGGCTGGCGCGGCCTGTTCGCGTTCAGCCTGCTGCCCGCCCTGGTCGCGCTGTGGGTGCGCAGCCGGGTGGAGGAGAGCGAGGTGTGGGAGAAGAGCGTCGCGCTCAACCGCACCCCGGCGCACCAGGTGTTCAGAAACCCCGCGGTGCTGCGGCGCTTCGTCTACCTGGTCGCGCTGATGACCGCCTTCAACTGGATGTCGCACGGCACCCAGGACATCTACCCGACCTTCGTGAAGAAGGGCCTCGACCTGTCGGCGAACACGTCGATCGCGATCGCGGTGGTGTACAACATCGGTGCCATGATCGGCGGGGTGGTGCTCGGCGCCTACTCCGAGCGGCTGGGCCGCCGCCGGACCATCATGATCGCTGCGGCCGCCGGCCTCGTCGTGGTGCCGTTCTTCGTACTGTCCACCACCGTGGGCTGGCTGATGCTGTCGTCCTTCCTCATGCAGGTGTGCGTGCAGGGCGCGTGGGGCGTCATCCCGGCGCATCTGACCGAGATGAGCCCGGACGCCGTCCGCGGCTTCTACCCGGGCGTCACCTACCAGCTCGGCAATCTGATCGCCGCGCTCAACCTGCCGATCCAGGAGGCCCTCGCCGAGCGCCACGGCTACCCGTCGGCGATGGCGTGGACCATCGTGCCCACCCTGGCCGTGGTGATCCTGCTGAGCGCACTCGGCAAGGAGGCCAAGGGGATCCGCTTCGGAAGCGGCTCGGTGACGGCGCCGAGCGCTGCGGCGACCGGCACGGCGCAGTCCTGAACGGAAGGGGCGCACCCGAGCACCGCGTGCCCGGACACGACCGCGTCCCGCGTTTTGGATCATTCCTTCTCCTGCGCTGCACGAGCGTTGTACGGGTGCTAACCCGCCCCCCGCAAGAGTGGAATCACCGCTTCCCGCCACGGAGAGCGGCCATCGAAAGGGGACGGCCACATGGGTACCTCCACACCACCGCGACGCAGGGCCATACTCACCGGTGGGCTGGCTGCCGGCGCAGCGCTGCTCACCGCCTGCTCGTCGAAGGACACCGCCGGCACGGGCAAGGCCGCCGCGGCGGCGGGCACGCCCTCGCCCTCTCCCGCGGCGGCCGCGCGACCCGACTCGCCCTGGTCCGCGTTCTCACGGCTGATGGACGGCAACAAGCGCTGGGTGGACGGCGAACTCCAGCACCCCGACCGCGATCCGAAGCGGCGCGAGTTCGTCGCCGAGGAGCAGGACCCGTACGGCGTGATCCTCTCCTGCATCGACTCCCGCGTGCCGCCGGAGCTCGTCTTCGACACGGGCCTCGGCGACCTGTTCGTGATGCGCACCGGGGGACAGGTGGTCGGACCGGTCGTCGTCGGTTCCGTGGAGTACGGCCCGATGACGTCCGGCACGCCGCTCGTCGTGGTCCTCGGCCACCAGCGGTGCGGCGCGGTCAAGGCGGCGTACGAAGCACTGAGGGACCGCAAGCCGCTGCCCGGCAACCTCCAGTCGATCGCCGAAGCCCTGCGGCCGGCCTACCGGGAGACGGTCAAGAGGCAGCACGCCGACCCCGTCGACGCGATGGTCCGGATCCACACCGAGCAGACCGCCGCCGGCCTGCGGACCAACAAGGACCTCGCACCGCTCGTGAAGAAGGGCGACCTGGCCGTCGTCAGCGCCTACTACTCGCTCGACACCGGCCGTGTGGAGGTCCTCACCGGCGCCCCCTCCGCCTGACCGGAGGCCCCGTGGAGGCCGGGCGGGAAAAACGTTCCACGCCCGGTCACGGTATACTTGCGGCGCCCATGAAGACCATCGTCGTGCCTGGTCGCGCGGCTGCAACAGCGAGGGGGTGGACGCCGTTCCGGCACGCCCCGCCCGCATCCAGGACGTCGCAGCCGCCGCCGGGGTCTCGGTGTCCACGGTGTCGAACGTGCTCAACCGGCCCGAGCGGGTCACCGCGCAGACCGCCGAACGCGTCCGCGTAGCCGTCGCCGCGCTCGACTACGTCCCCCACCCGGGTGCCGCCGGACTGCGCACCGGTCACTCCTCCGCGATCGGGCTGGTCCTGCCCGACATCACCAACTCCTTCTACGCGCGCATCGCACGGGGCGCCGCCGACGCGGCCTACGACCACGGCTACGCGCTCGTCCTGTGCCACAGCGGGGACGCCCCCGAACGGGAGCAGGGGTACTTCAGCATGCTCGTCGAGCAGCGGGCCGTCGGCGTCGTCGTCGTACCGCTCGGCGCCGACCCGGGCCGGCTGGCCCGGCTGCGCGAACGGGGCATCCCGCTCGTCCTGGCCGACCGTGCGATGCCCGACCGGGAGGGCTGCTCGGCCTCCGTCGACGACATCGCCGGCGGCCGCATCGCCGTGCAGCACCTCCTCGACAGCGGGGCCCGCGACATCCTCGTCGTCAACGGCGAGCGCGGCATACGCCAGTGCGCCGACCGCTACCAGGGCGCCCGGCAGGCCGTCCGCAGTCGGCGCGAGGCCCGGCTCGGCCAGGTCGTCGCCGAGCGGATGACCGTCGCCTACGGCACGGAGATCGCCCGCGGGCTGGAGGACCTGCCCGACGGGGTGTTCTGCACCAACGACTTCCTCGCCGCCGGCCTCTGCCGGGGGCTGACCGAACGCGGCGTGCGCATCCCCGAGGACGTGCAGGTCGTCGGCTACGGCGACCTCGATGTCGCGACCTTCGGGGCGACGACCCTGACGACGGTCCGGCAGCCGGTGGAGGACCTCGGCCGGGCAGCGGTGGAGATGCTGCTCGACGAGATCGAGGCCCGCGCGGACCACCTCCACGAGACCCGCGTCTTCGCCCCGGGCCTCGTCCTGCGCGACTCCACGCGGCCGCCCGCGGACGACTAACCCCGGCACGGAATCCGCAGCGTCACCGGCCCCCACAGCCCCGACGGCAGCTGCGAGGGGAAAGCCCAGGCGGTCGGGGTGGCCTCCGCGAGGTACGGCGCCAGTGTGCCCCGGACCGTCACCTCCAGCCGGACCGTCCGCCCCGCGGCACCGCGCAGCGGGAAGCGGTACGGCGCGCAGAACGCCTCCCCGGCGAACTCCCCGTCGACCGACACCTCCACGCTGCCCCGGACCCGCCCCAGATCGAGCACCGGATCGGGCCCGGGCGGCACCTCCATCGCGCGCGCGTACGTCACACCCCCGCTCCAGCCGCCCAGCCCCCGCTCGCGCCAGTCGCCCAGCTCCAGCGGCGCCGGCACCGTCCGCACCCGGACCGGCCCGTGCCAGGCGGAGCCGCCCCGCAGGACGGCCGTGGGCTCGGTGACCACCTCGACCCGGGTGGGTGCCCGGAGCGGCTCATGGAGCGTCAGCCGGCCGCCCGTCACGGCCCGCTCCCCTCCGTCCCCGACCCGCACGCGCGCCTCCAGCGCCAACGGCAGCTCCAGCGACACCGTTCCCGGCGGCACCGTGAAGCGGAAGCGCTGCGGCGACGCCCGGAGGTCGTCGGTGGACCGCGACGGCCGTACGGCACCGCCGAGCACCGGACGGCCGCCCAGCCACGCGGTGTCCGGAAGCGGGTGCGGCCGCACGGCGGCGTGGCAGTGCTGCAACTCGCCCCGCCTGCGCTCGTCCTCGACGGTCCGGCCCCGCCACGCGCCCGTCTCCGCCTCCCAGCCGGCGCCGCTGACCAGGGCCGTCACCCCGTTCCCCGACGAGGCCACCAGATCGACGAACACCGCGTCCCGGACACCGGCGCTGTCGGCCACCACCTCCAGCGTGTGCCCGCCCGGCCCGAGTTCGGGCTCGTGACGGAAGAACATCGGCACGGCACCCCAGTCCGCCTCGTAGTACTCCGCCTTCTCCTGCCGCGCCACCACCCGGCCGTCGAGCAGCACGGTCAGCGCCGAGGCGGCACCCACGACGAGCACCGCCCGCGCACCGCCGGCCGGTACCCGGAAGCCGGCGCGGTAGGTGACGCGGCCGTCGGGCCGGACTCCGTCCGGCGGGCGCATGAACCGCGGCCGGGGCCCGAAACCGCCCGGTCCGGACAGGCAGAAGAAGCTGCCGAGCGGAGTGCCGGCGGCCGCCGAGATCGACGAGGGACGGTCCTGGGCGTCCGACAGCTCGTATTCGAGCACATTGCGGTCGCGGTGCACGGTGACCGGGGCGGAGGCCAGGTAACCGCCGCCGTACGGGCCCAGCGGCTCCCCGTTCCACCACACCCGTTTGACCGCCTCCGCACCGACGTGCAACTCGGCGGGCCCCCGGTGTCCGGTCTCCACGATCGCCCGGACCCGGGCCACCGTGCCGCCGGCCGGCACGGGGACGTGTACGAACTCCTCGTTCACCAGGCCCTTGGTGCCCAGCAGCCCGCCCTGGTCGGGCATGCCGCGGCTCGACGAGTACACCGCGGTCTCCCAGCCCGAGCCCGGCGGCACGAGGGGCACCCGACCGGCCAGGATCCGCTCCACGCAGGCCGCGTCCAGCGGCTCGGGAGCCTGCTCGCGCGGCACCGGGGGCAGCAGCCGGACCCGGTTGCCGTAGGTGACCCGGCTCGGCTCCCACACCGTCCCCTCGGTCCACTCCATGGTCCAGATCTGCGGCTCCGCCACGGACGCTCCCGGGGGCAGTGCGAGATCGCCCCAGGTGTTGTCCATCGTGGGCACCAGCCGCCCCTGCCAGCCGGCCGAGACGTCGAGCACCCGGACCGCCGTCCCACCCGCGGCGGACACCGGTCCCGGACGGCCCTCACGCCACACGACCAGGGCCGCCGGGGCGCCGTCCAGCGGCACCTCGATGACCGAGCGGGCACCGTCGGCGCAGACCGTGACGCGCGCCGGGCTGCGGGAGCCGGTCGCCGGGTTCCAGACCTCGGCCTCCGCGACGCCCGCCCGGACGGTGACGGACGAGGTGCGCACGGGCTCGGGCGCGGAACCGGGCGGGCGCAGCGGATGTGCGCCGATCTCCGGGAAGGCGGCGGTCACCAGCGCCACCGCCTGATTCCCCTTCCGCCGGACGAGCAGCGGCACCTCGCCCGTCGCGGGCCCGGCCGCGTCGGCCACCGCCTCGGCGGCGGCCCCGGGGTCGCTCACCCGCTCCAGCCGGGGATGGGCGAGCAGGGCCGCCACCGCCGAGTCGTCACCGGACCGCCCCGCGGCGGCCGGGGGGCCGCCACCGCCGAGTCGTCACCGGACCGCC